>DATDCR010000385.1:0-1591 GCA_036524215.1 Burkholderiales bacterium | reverse complement strand
GTCCTGCTGCGCTCCGGCCTCGCCAACCTTCGCCTCGTCATGCCGCTCGCGCTCGCCGGGTCGGTCTTCTCGTTTGCCGGCGCGGTCATCGGCCTTGCGCTGCCGACCAACGTCGTGCAGACCGCGCTCGGCGCGACGATCATGGCCGTGGCGGTGCTGCTCTGGGTATCGAAGGACGCGGCCGGCAACGCGGAGGAGTCGGATGCGCTCGGTGAGCTGCTCAAGCTGAGAGGCGAGTTCCAGGATGCGGCGCAGGGGGTGCGCATCGACTGGCGCACGAGGCGCACGATGCTCGGCATCGCCTCCTTTGGCGGCATCGGCTTCTTCGGCGGCCTGTTCGGCCTTGGCGCGGGCTTCGCCAACGTCCCGGCGCTCAACCTCCTGATGGGCGCACCGCTCAAGGTGGCGGTCGGCACGAGCGGGCTCATCATCTCGATCATCAACAGCTCCGCCGCCTGGGTGTACATCAACCGCGGTGCGCTGCTGCCGATCATCGCCATGCCATCGATCCTCGGCGTGGTGCTCGGCTCGCGCATCGGCGCGCGCCTGCTGCGCACGCTGCCGGCAACGGTCGTGCGCCGCACGGTCATCGTGGTCCTGCTCGTCGCCGGCACGCGCGCCTTGTTGCGCGGACTGGGGCTATGGCTTTGAAGCACGCCGATGCGCAGGAGGTCTACGCCGGCTGGCTGGAGCTCGGCAGCCGCATTGTGTTCGTTGCTTCCGCGGCATCGTTCCTGCTCTACCTCAGCGGTGTGGTGCCGTCCTCCATCCCGCCGGACAAGTTGCCAGACCTGTGGAATCTGCCGGTGGATGAGTTCCTGCGGCGTGGTGACGCGCCGATCGGCTGGCACTGGATCGCGTTTATCGGCTACAGCGATTACCTCAATGTCCTCGGCATCGCGCTCTTCGCGCTCCTCAGCCTGTCGTGCTATGTGCGCGTGCTGCCGGCGTTCGTGCGCCATGGCGAGCGGCTGCAGGCGGCGCTGGCGCTTGCCCAGATCGTCGTGCTCGCCGCCGCCGCTTCCGGCCTGGTCGGATAAGCTCGCGCCCCATGACCACCGACAACGAGCTCGACCGCTGGAACACGCGCTTCGGCGCGCCGGAATACATCTTCGGCACCACACCCAACGCCTTCCTCGCTTCCAACGCCCATCGCCTGAAGCCTGGACAGCGCGCGCTTAGCGTTGCCGACGGCGAGGGACGCAACAGCGTCTGGCTCGCCGAGCAGGGCCTTGATGTGAGCGCCTTCGACTTCTCGCCGGCGGGGGTGGAGAAGGCGCGCCGGCTCGCCGCCGCACGCGGCGTGAAGGTGCGCCATGAAGTGGCCACCGTCTACGGCTATGCCTGGCCGGAAGCCGCCTTCGACGTAGTCGCGGCGATCTTCGTCCAGTTCGCCGACCCGAAAATGCGCGCCTTCCTGTTCGAGCACATGGCGCGCGCGCTCAAGCCCGGCGGCCTGCTCCTTGTCGAGGGCTACACGCCGAAGCAGCTCGAGTTCGGCACCGGCGGGCCGAAGCAGGTCGAGAACATGTATACGGAGGCGCTGCTGCGGCAGGCCTTTGCCGGCTTCGCGATCCAGGACTTGCGCCAG
>DATDCR010000384.1:0-3597 GCA_036524215.1 Burkholderiales bacterium | reverse complement strand
CCTGCGCGAGGCAGGTGCGGTGCTTGTAGCCCTTGGAGAGCGTGTCGATCGACTGGTGCAGCACCGTATCGAGGAAGCAGAGCTCGATCACGCGGTTCACGGCCTTCTTGCGCGCGCTGCCGTCGAGGCCGCGCAGCTCGGCAACGAACTGCAGGAAGCCCTGCACCGTCATGTCGGGATACGAAGCCGCGTTCTCCGGCAGATAGCCGATCAGGCGCTTGGCTTCGATCGGCGATTCCACGACGTCGTGCCCGCCCACCGCGATGGTTCCGGCGCTCGGCGGCATGAAGCCCGTGATCATGCGCATGGTGGTCGACTTGCCGGCGCCGTTCGGCCCGAGGAAGCCGAGCACCTCGCCGCGCTCGACGCTGAACGAGATGCCGTCGACCGCGCGCTTGGGGCCGAAAGCTTTCACCAGGTTGTCGATCTTGATCATCGGGTCGCGATTCAGGGGCCTAAAATGGGGTCAGAGCAAATTTCCGGTTACAAAAGACTTGCGCAGGTGTTACTGGAAAATTGCTCTGACCCCTTTTTTGAGCGGGCGATTCTCGCACAGCCAGAGGACGAAAACTTATGCGTGGGTTAAGCACGATATTTGCCGTTGCTGTTGCGCTGCTGGCCGTCGGCTCGACGCCGGCGATGGCGCAGAAGTATCCGGCCAAGCCGGTACGCATCATCGTGCCGTTCGCGCCGGGCGGCGGCTCCGACTTCATCGCCCGGTTTACCGCCCAGCGCCTGACCGACGCGCTCGGCTCTCAGGTGATCGTCGAGAACCGCCCTGGCGCCGGCGGACTCCTCGGCATCGAGCAGGGCGTGAAAGCCGATCCGGACGGCTACACGCTCACCCTCATCGCCTCGAGCTATACGGTGAACGCGGCCCTCTATCCGCTCAAATACGATCCGATCACCGATATCACGCCGGTGGTGCAGATCTCGCAAGGCCCGATGATCGTGGTCGCCAATCCGAAATTCCCGGCGAAGAGCACACAGGACCTGATCGCCATCGCGAAGCAGAAGCCGGGCAGCATCAACTTCGCGTCGGCAGGACAGGGCAGCATCACGCACATGGTGGCGGAGCTCTTCCAGTCGATGGCCGGCGTGAAGATGAACCACGTGCCGTACAAAGGCACGGGGCCGGCCCTCACCGACACCATCTCGGGCCAGACGGATGTGTTCTTCAGCAGCACGGCGACCGCGCTGCCGCATGTGAAATCCGGTCGGCTGCGCGCGATTGCCGTCACCACGGCGAAGCGCCTGCCCGCGGAGCCCGAAGTGCCGACGATTGCCGAATCCGGCGTGGCGGGCTTCGACGTCGCCCTCTGGCACGGCCTGATCGGCCCGAAGAACCTCCCGCGCCCGGTCGTCGAGCGCATCAACGCCGAAGTGAACAAGATGCTGAAGATCCCGCAGACCGCCGATCAACTGCAGACCGACGGCGTCTCGCCTGCCGGCGGAGATGCCCAGCGCTTCGGCGAGCAGATCAAGAAAGAGATCGGGCTCTGGCGCGACGTCGTCGCCAAGACCGGCGTGAAGGTCCAATAACCCGAAAAGGGGTCAGAGCAATTTTCCTGTAACAAAAGGCCCTGCGCTGAGGCGCGATTTGTAACCGGAAAATTGCTCTGACCCCTTTTTCCAATTTCATCGTCATCGGGGCGGGCGCGGCGGGCCTTGCGGCGGCACGCGAGCTCGCGCGGGCGGGCGCTTCGGTTCTGCTGCTGGAGGCGCGCGAGCGCGTGGGCGGGCGCTGCTGGACGCGTCGCATGCCCGGCCTGCCGATTCCGGTGGAGCTCGGCGCCGAATTCGTGCACGGTGAGCCGCAGGTCACGCTTTCCTTGCTGAAGGCGGCGCGGATACGGGCCGTGCCTTCGGTGCACGAGCAGCGCTATCTGTCGAACGGCCGACTGCGTCCGATCGATGCGTTCGACGAGGCACAGCGCGCCGTGCGAGGTGCGCGGGTCGACGCGGATGTTTCTTTCGATGCGTTCCTGGCGCGACGCCGGATGCCGGAGAAGACGCGCGCCTTTGCGCGCATGATGGTCGAAGGCTTCGACGCCGCGGATCCGAAGCGAGTGAGCGCGCGCTCGATCGTCGAGGAGTGGGCCGGCTCCTCGTTCGGCGAGTCCCAGCCGCGTCCGGCCGGCGGCTATGGCGCGCTCTGCGACTGGCTTGCGGAGGACATCGTTCGCCGCGGCGTGCGCTTGCGCCTCGATGCGGCCGTTTCGGGCATCCGCTGGCAAAGAGGCGTTGTGACGGTGCGAACCCCCCGTTTCGACGCCAAGGCGGCAAAAGTAATCGTGACGTTGCCGCTCGGCGTGCTGCAGTCCGGTCCGCTTCGCTTCCCGCAGAAGCGCGCTGCGCTGAAGAGGCTCGCGTCCGGGCCGGTGATTCGCGTGGCGATGCGATTCGATACGGCGTTCTGGGAGAAGCGTGCGCCGGGCGTCGCGTTCTTTCATTCGCCGCGTGCGCTCTTCCCGACATTCTGGACGCCGCTGCCGATGCGTGCGCCTTTGCTGACCGCGTGGGCCGGCGGGCCGAAGGCCGCGCGCCTTACCGGCTTATCGCAACGGAAGCTGATTAGTGCCGCGCTGGCGAGCGTCGAGACAGTGTTCGGGCGGGCGCCGGGGTTAGCGGGCGCTTACGTGCAGGACTGGCAAGCCGATGCGTGCTCGCGCGGAGGTTATAGCTACGTCCTGGTCGGCGGAGACGGCGCGAGGGAAGACCTGGCGGCGCCGCTCGACGAGATCGTGTTCTTCGCCGGCGAGGCGACCGATACCGAGGAGGCAGGGACCGTGGCTGGCGCGCTGCGGAGCGGAATCCGCGCGGCGCGCCAGGCCATCCGGTAAACCGCGCTTACTTGCTGGTACCGGAGCTGCTGGAGGAGCCGCTGCCCGATGGCGTACCTGAGGGGGTACCTGACGGGGTGCCCGATGCGCCTGAAGAAGAGCTGCCCGAGCCTGTGCTGGAGCCCGACGAGCCCATCGACGAAGAGCCGGTAGCAGCGCTGCCGCTGCGCTTGTCCTGCTTGGCGCTCGATCCGGCGCCGGCGTTGTCGCGATTGCATGCCGTCATGCCGACGGCGAGAACGGCCGCGGTCAACGCGGCGGTAAGGGTCTTCAACGTCATGCGTTTATCTCCTCTGAACGTGGACGGGGAACTGCGTCCAGCGCCGCAGCAAAGGAGATGCCTGAAAAAGGGGTCAGAGCAATTTTCCTGTAACACCTAAGGCTGCGTACGAACGTGTTACAAGAAAATTGCTCTGACCCCTTTTTAAGCGGCGGCGCGCTCGGCGCGCCGGCGATCGTGCTCCTTCAGGTGGCGCTTGCGAAGGCGGATCGACTGCGGCGTGATCTCGGCGAGCTCGTCGTCGCCGATGAATTCGACCGCGTACTCGAGCGTGAGCGCGATCGGCGGCGTGAGGTCGATCGCCTCGTCCTTGCCGGAGGCGCGGATGTTCGTGAGCTGCTTGGTCTTGATCGGGTTGACGATGAGATCGTTGTCTCGCGTGTGGATGCCGATGATCATGCCCTCGTAGACCGGGTCGCCCGGGCTCACGAACATGCGGCCGCGCTCCTGCAGCTTCCACAGCGCGTAGGCGAC
>DATDCR010000383.1:0-3241 GCA_036524215.1 Burkholderiales bacterium | reverse complement strand
GCGTGACCCGTTGAGCCGGAGCTTGCTATGCTGCACAGGCGGCGTGGCGAAACACGAACAACGTGAGGAGCGGGACATGGCCAAGACAGTATTGATCACCGGCGCGGGCAGCGGCTTCGGCCGGGGCGCTGCGATTCAGCTTGCGCAGCGCGGACACAAAGTGATTGCCGCAGTGCTGAACGACCAGCAGGCGGCTGATCTCGCGAAGGCGGCGCCGAAGCTCACGGTCGTGAAGATCGATATCACGAACGCGAAGGACATCGCCAAGGTGGACCAGTGGGACCTCGATGTCTTCGTCGCCAACGCGGCGATGGGGCAGACGGGGCCGCTGTCGCTCATTCCCCTGGAGCGGCTGCGCGCGGTGTTCGAGGTGAACGTGTTCGGTACCTTCGCCATCACGCAGCGCGTCGCGCAGGCGATGCGAAAGAAGCGGGCCGGCCGCATCATCATCACGTCGTCCATCGGCGGCGTGCGCGCAGGCGTGGGGTCCGGGCCGTACACGATGACCAAGCACGCGATCCAGGCCTTCGGCACCGCGCTGCGCGCGGAGCTGAAGATGTTCGGCGTCGATGTTTGCCTGATCAATCCGGGGCCTTACGCGACCGGCTTCAACGACCGCATGGCGAACGACCCGGGGCCGTGGTTCGACCGCAAGAAGGCCGCGCCGGAGGATCTCGCGGCGATGGATCAGCTCGTGCAGCGCATCACGGTCGGCCAGATGGATCCGGCCGAGGTGGTCAAGCGCTACGTCGAGCTCGTCGAGGCGGATACCACCGAGCTCGTCAACTTCGTTCCGCCCGACATCGTCGAGCGGATGAGCAAGTCCATGCCGGCGCGCTGAAGAGAAGGAGGGGGTCATGCTCCGCAGAATCGTGTTTCTCGCCGCCGCATGCACGCTGTCGGCGATTGCGTTTGCGCAGCCGTATCCGGCTAAGCCGCTTCATCTCGTAGTTCCATTCCCGCCGGGCGGTGGGACGGATCTCGTGGCGCGGAACATCAGTCGGGACCTTGCGGCGGCGCTCGGCCAGCCGGTCATCGTGGAGAACCGGCCGGGCGGCGGCGGGCTCGTCGCGTGGACGGAAACGGCGAAGGCGGTGGCCGACGGCTACACGATGGTCATGATCGCCAACAATCTGCGCCTCTATCCGCTGATGGGCTCGAAGCTGAATTTCGATCCGGATCGCGATCTCGTGCCGGTCGCGGCGATCGCGTCGGTGCCGATGGTGCTCGTCGGCAGCCACAAGGCGCCGGCCGGCGATTTGCGCGCGTTGCTTGCCGCGGCGCGCAGCGCGCCGGGGACGATCAATTACGCGACGCCGGGCTACGGCTCTCCGCACCACCTCGCGACGGCACTCTTCGCCACCGAGACGCACGTCGCGCTGACGCACGTTCCCTACAAAGGCACGGCGCCGGTGCTGAACGATCTGCTCGCCGACCAGGTCGAGATCGCATTCCTCGGCCTTTCGGCCGCGATTCCGCACATCAAGAGCGGGAAGCTGCGCCCGTACGGCGTCGCGGCGCTCAAGCGCTCGGCGATCGCGCCCGACATGCCGACGATCGGCGAGAACGGCGGGCCGGTCTTCGACGCGAGCTACTGGTATGCGATCGCGGTGCCTGCCGGGACGCCCGGCGCGGTCGTCGAGCGGCTCAGCGCGGAGGTCCTGAAGGTGCTCGCGCGCCCGGCAACGCAGGAGGCGTTCCTCAAGCAGGGCTTCGAGCCGATGCCGGCCGGTGCGGCGGAAGCGGCGAAGCTGCTGGCGGACGAGGTGACGAAGTGGAAGCGGCCGATCCTGGAGGCGAAGGTCAGGGTCGAGTGATCAGGCGGCGAGCCGGATGCCGAAGTGCCGCTCGAGCAGGTCCTGGATGAGATCGAAGCACGCGCCCCTGCGCACGACGCGCCAGTCGCGCAGGTCGAGCATGGTCGACGACTTGCCGTAGCAGGCCCAGCGCATCAGGCCATAGTCGATCACCACGTCGGCGACGTCGAGCACCTCGCGCTCGATGTCTTCCACGCGGAATTTGGTGCCTTGCAGCGAGATGTTCGCCGACGAGCCGACGACCGCAACGTTGTTTTCCCAGGAAAGGCGGCCGAGCGCCTCGAGAAAGGGACCGCCTCCCATCAGCATGGCGATGGTGCCCTCGTTCAGGGTCTGCTCGAGCACGTCACGGTCCAGCTTCTTCAGCATCGGGTGGTCGAGGCGGCAAGGCGCGACGGTGCCGAGCGGCAAGTCGTATTTGTTCGTGACGGCATCGACGATCGTACGCGCGCGCTCGTCGATCACGTGGAGGTCGCGATGCAGCTCCGGCGAGCCGGTGATCGCGTTCAGCTTGGAAGGCTGGCGGCGCTTGGCGGCAAAGATCTTGCGCACCGCGGCCGACGTGCCGCCGACGATCGCGTAGCCGACGTGCATCGGCACGACCGCGATGCCGCCGTCGGCGATGATGCCGAAGGCTCGGCGTGCATCGGCTTCATAGTCGTAGAGGCGCACGAGAACCCCGATAGCGGCTAGGCTGCCGCGCGCCGCTTCCGGCGCCGCTCTTCGGTGGCAGCGGAGTCGATGATCAGCTGCGCCCGGTCGAGGACCACTTCGTAATCCTGCTCGGCGCCTTCGGGCGTGATTTTTCCGTCCTTTAGGTCGCTTTCGATCGCTTCGAGCGGACGCTTGCGCGGATCGCCGTAGCCGCCGGCGCCGGGCAGCTCCATGCGCACGAGGTCGCCTTGCACGATCGTGTCGAGGCCCTTCGACTTCAGGCGCCGCTCGCCGGGCGTGCCGGGATTGAGGATGAGCGCGCCCAGGCGTCCGGGCTTGCCGCCGAACAAACCTTGCGGCGCGAACTTGTGGCGGTCGCCGTAGCGCGCGAAGCTCGCCCGCTCGGCGAGCAGGCGCACGTCGCGCCGCAAGGCGAGGCTGCCGCGCGTCGTGCCGGCGCCGCCGGAATCCGGAATGAACTCGTAGCGCTCGATGCGCACGGGATAGCGCAGCTCCGCGGCCTCGACCGGCGTGTTCATGAAGCGCGGCAGGTGGCTGTCCTGCCCGTCGGCGCCGTCCTGCTTCGGGCGAGCGCCGTTCCCGCCGCCCTGGATGTCGGTGAAGATGAACGGCTTGCCGGTTTTCGCGTCGGTGCCGCCGAAGGCGCAGGTGGTGATCTGCCCGTGCGAGCCGGCGGTGACGCGCTGCGGGACGATCTTCGAGAGCGCAACGTACATCGCCTCGACGATCTTCTGCGAGGCGTTGGTGCG
>DATDCR010000382.1:0-6210 GCA_036524215.1 Burkholderiales bacterium | reverse complement strand
GCGCCTCCTCCAGCCACGCGTACGCGTGCAGCAGGCATCGATTGAAGGCGGCCGAGGCAACCACGCTGCGCGCGTCGCGCTGGGCAATCGCGTGCCGGCGCCTTGCCTCGCGCAGCAGCCGGTTGCGCGGGGACAGGCCGTGCACGAAGACATCCCAGTCCCGGGCGGCGCCGAGCGCGGCGGAGAAGGTGCGCATCTCGCCGCGCAACGCATCCGCAGTGGGCGCGAGCGCCTTGAAGGCGTTGAGCGTGCTGCGAAAGCGGCGCAAGCCGACGCGCAGCTGGTGCAGATACTCCGCATCTTCCGTATCCAGCACGCCGCGCGCATTGCGGCATGCCTGCTCGAGCGCGCTCGCGAGGAGCGCCGAAAGCGCTTCTCCCGGTGCGCGCTCGACGATATCGGGCTGCTGCCATTTCCGCGGCGGCGGCAGCGCTTGGCCTTCGGCAAGGCGGTACCCGCGCTCCGCCTTGCTTTCGATCGCGAGCTGCAGATCGAAGCGCTCGACCAGCGGATCGGCGAAGCGAAGCAGCGTCCATGGCGCGCCGCTCTTCAGCTCCAGCTCCACCTCGCGGATCGGCTCGCTGCGCCCGTCGGCGATGACCTCGCCCACGTCCAGGGCAATCTCGAGCGCGCCCTCGTCCTGCTGCACGTCGGCGACGCGGCGCGTAAAACGCGTCTCGAACACCGGCGCGAGCCGGTCGCTCAACGTCGAAATATCAATGCCCGAGGCGGCGACGACCTCGTCGCTGGGAAAATGCCCGGGCTCGAGCGCGTTGTGCGCAACCGGCATTTCCCATTCGTGGCGTGCCGCGGCGTTGATCACGCACTTGAGCGTCTGCAGCCAGCGATCGCCGTGGCGGCGCAGGCGCAGCGCCATTCGCGCGCGCTGCAACTCGCGCTCGGGCGTGTCGAAGTAGATCGAGTGCACCGGCTTCGGCTCGCCGAGCGCAAGCTCGCGCTGCAAGCGGGCGGTGGCGCCCGCCGCGAGGCGGAACTTCAGTTCCCGCTCGATCGACATGGAGAAAGATGGGGTGGCCGATGGGACTCGAACCCACAACAACAGGGATCACAACCCTGGACTCTACCTTTGAGCTACGGCCACCATAGAAACCGGTATCTGGCCTGCCCGGCGGGACTCGAACCCACAACCCCCAGCTTAGAAGGCTGGTGCTCTATCCGGTTGAGCTACGGGCAGCCCGCAAGCAAGCCTCAAAACCTGTGTTCTTCTGGTCGGGGTGAGAGGATTTGAACCTCCGACATCTTGCTCCCAAAGCAAGCGCGCTACCAGACTGCGCCACACCCCGAAAAAGGTCGCAAATGATACTCTTAGCGCACCTTTGGAGCAACGAGATTTGCTTGCGACGGGGGGTCTTTTCTGCTACAAAAGCGCCTCACTTTTTTGGGCTGCACACGAAATGGCGGTTGAACTAACTCGCAAGACCTTCACCCCTTACGCTGCGAAAAAGGGCGAGGAGTACATGAACGCCAAGCAGCGCAGCCATTTCCGCAAGATCCTCGAGACGCTGAAGTCGGAGCTGTCGCAGGAGATCGACCGCACGGTGCACACGATGCAGGACGAGGCGACGGTGTTCGCCGATCCGAACGACCGCGCCAGCCAGGAGTCCGACATGGCGCTCGAGCTGCGCAACCGCGATCGCGAGCGCAAGCTGATCAAGAAGATCGACGAGACCATCGCGCGCATCGACGCGGACGAATACGGCTATTGCGACAGCTGCGGCGTGGAGATCGGCCTGAAGCGGCTCGAAGCGCGCCCCACCGCGACGCTGTGCATCGACTGCAAGACGCTCGACGAGCTGCGCGAGCGGCAGGTCGCAAAGTAATTTCCTAGCGGTGCAACGACCGGGGCTTGCGCAGCCCCGGTTTCGTTTCCAGCTCTTCGTTACCCGCCGCTCTTGGCCGTCTCTTTGGGCTCGACGGCTTTCATCGAGAGCCGCACGCGGCCCTTGTCGTCGGCCTCGAGCACCTTGACCTTCACGATCTGCCCTTCCTTCAGGTGGTCCGACACGGCGTTGACGCGCTCGTGGCTGATCTGCGAGATGTGCAGCAGGCCGTCGCGTCCCGGCAGCAGCTGGACGATCGCGCCGAAGTCGAGCAGGCGCAGCACCGGACCCTCGTAGACCTTGCCGACCTCGACATCGGCGGTGATGTCCTGGATGCGCTTGCGCGCCGCCTCGCCGCCTTCGGCCGAGACGCAGGCGATGGAAATCGTGCCGTCGTCCTCGATCTCGATGGTGGTGCCGGTCTCCTCCTGGATGCCGCGGATGATGACGCCACCCTTGCCGATCACGTCGCGGATCTTGTCCGGATTGATCTTCATCTTGATGATGCGCGGCGCGAAGCTCGAGAGCTCGGCGCGCGAGCCCTCGATGCCGCCCTTCATGATGCCAAGGATATGCAGCCGCGCCTCGCGGGCCTGGTCGAGGGCGATCCTCATGATGCCCTTATTGATCGACTCGATCTTTAGGTCCATCTGCAGCGCCGTGAGGCCTTTCTCGGTGCCGGCCACCTTGAAGTCCATGTCGCCGAGGTGATCCTCGTCGCCCAGGATGTCGGAGAGCACGGCGAAGCGGTTGCCCTCCTTGATCAAGCCCATGGCGATCCCGGCGACGTGCGCCTTGATCGGCACGCCTGCGTCCATCAACGCGAGGCTTCCGCCGCAGACGGAGGCCATCGACGATGAGCCGTTCGACTCCGTGATCTCCGACACGACGCGCAGCGAATAACCGAAGTCCTCCGGCGCCGGCAGCAGGCCGACCAGGGCGCGCTTGGCAAGGCGGCCGTGGCCGATTTCGCGGCGCTTCGTGAAGCCGAAGCGCCCCGTCTCGCCGGTGGCGTACGGCGGCATGTTGTAGTGGAACATGAAGCGCTCGCGGTATTCGCCGGAAAGCGCGTCGATGATTTGCTCGTCGCGCCCGGTGCCGAGCGTAACGGTGACGAGGGCCTGGGTCTCGCCGCGGGTGAACAGCGCCGAGCCGTGGGTGCGCGGCAGCACGCCGACGCGCACGCTGATCGGCCGCACGGTGCGCGTGTCGCGGCCGTCGATGCGCGGCTCGCCGTCGAGAATCTGGCTGCGCACGATCGACGATTCAAGGTTGAACGCGATCTCCTTGACGGCATTGGCCGTCGGCCCGCCTTCCTGGCCGACGCCGACTGCCTCGAAGATCCGCTTCCAGATGCCGTCGATCGCTTCCGAGCGCGCCTTCTTCTGCTTGATGCGGAAGGCTTCGCGCAGATCCGCTTCGGCAAGCTCCTTCACGCGCGCGATCAGGGCCTCGTCCTTTGCCGGCGGCTGGAATTCCCAGGCCGGCTTGCCGGCGACTTCCGCCAGTTCGTCGATGGCCTGGATCGCGGCCTGCATCTGCTCGTGGCCGTACACCACGCCACCGAGCATCACCTCTTCGGGCAGCTCGAGCGCCTCCGACTCGACCATCATCACGCCCTGCTCGGTGCCGGCGACAACCAGATTGAGCTGCGACTCCTTGAGCTGGGTTGCCGTCGGATTGCAGACGTACTCGCCGTTCACGTAGCCGACGCGGCAGGCGCCGATCGGGCCGTTCCACGGAATGCCCGAAAGGCTCAGCGCGGCCGACACCGCGAGCATTGCGGGAATGTCGGAGTCGATCTCCGGGTTGAGCGAGAGGACCTGCGCCACGACCTGCACTTCGTTCATGAAGCCGTCAGGGAACAGGGGACGGATCGGCCGGTCGATCAGGCGCGAGGTGAGCGTCTCCTTCTCCGAGGGTCGCCCCTCGCGCTTGAAGAAGCCGCCGGGGATCTTGCCGGCGGCATACGTGCGCTCGGCGTAGTCGACGGTGAGCGGAAACCAGTCTTGCCCGGGCTTGGGGTTCTTTGCGCCGACGACGGTGGCGAGAACCACCGTGTCTTCCATGGTACAGATCACGGCGCCGTGCGCCTGGCGGGCGATCTCGCCTGTTTCAAAGGTTACCTGGCGGGTGCCTAGCGTGAAGGTCTTCTTGATGGGGTTCAAAGGGAGTCCTTTATCTGAAACCGCAAATAAAAAACGCTCACCGCGGGTGAGCGTCGTTTACTGCGGCATCGAAAGAGTTACTTGCGTAGGCCCAGCTTCTCGATCAGTCCGCGGTACTTGTCCGCGTCCTTGCGCTTCAGGTAATCGAGCAGCTTGCGGCGCTGGCTCACCATGACGAGCAGGCCGCGGCGGGAGTGGAAATCCTTGACGTGCGTCTTGAAGTGCTCGGTGAGGCCGTTGATGCGCTCGGTGAGGAGCGCGACCTGCACCTCGGGGGAACCGGTGTCCTTGCCGGAGCGCTGGTACTGCTTGACCACTTGCGCTTTTTGCGGGACCTGTAATGCCATTCGCCTGTCTCTCTTTCGCTTCGCGTCGTAAATTTTTTGAGGCCGCGATTTTAACCGATGCGGCGCACCATCCACAAGGTTTATCGATGTTTTTCAGCCGCTTGGGTAAGCCTCAGGGCCTTCAGGACGCCGTCGGCTTCGCCGCGCCCCAGGCCGATGACACCGCCGTCCACGCCGAAGATCGCGCACAGCCCTTCCGCCAGCCCGCTGATTTTCAAGGGCTGGCCGTTGCGAAGGCGCACCTCGGCCGCTGCATCCAGCGACGCGCGGGGCAAGCCTTCCAGCAACACCGCGAGCGGCAGGAGGCAGGCGTGCGGCTGAGCCATGGCACGCAGCGCTTCGAGCGTGGTGGCGTGATCGACGCGGAAGCGCCCGGAACCGGTACGGCGCAGCGCGGCGAGGTGGCCGCCTGTGCCGAGGGCCGCGCCGATATCCTCGGCGAGCGAGCGGATGTAAGTGCCCTTGCTGCAGCGTACGCGCAACTCGAGGAAGGGAAGCGCCGTTTCCAGCAGTTCCAGCTCGTGGATCTCCACGCGCCTCGCCTGGCGCTCGACCGTGCGGCCCTGGCGGGCAAGCTTGTAGAGCGGCACGCCGTCGCGCTTGAGTGCCGAGTGCATCGGCGGCGTCTGCTCGATGACGCCGCGGAATCGCCGCAGCGCCGAGTCGATCTGCTCCGGGCCCACGTTGACGGGGCGGGCTTCGAGCACGCTGCCTTCCGCGTCGCCGGTGTCGGTACGCTCGCCGAGCTTCACGCGGGCGAGGTATTCCTTGTCCGCGTCGAGCATCGGGCCGGCGAACTTCGTCGCCTCGCCGAAGAGGATCACCAGCAGGCCGGAGGCGAGGGGATCGAGCGTGCCGCCGTGGCCCGCTTTCTTCGCTCCGAGGATCTTCTTCGCCTCCTGCAGCGCGCGGTTGGAGCTCAGGCCGAGCGGCTTGTCGAGCAGCAGCGCGCCGTCGATCATTTCTCCACGGGGCCGTTGGGCTTGACCGCGGCATCGATCAGGCGCGACAGGCGGTCGCCCCGCTCGACCGACTCGTCGTACTCGAAGCGCAGCTCCGGTGTCGTGTAGAGCTTGATGCGCTTGGCAAGCTGCGAGCGCAGGAATCCCGCGGCACGCTTGAGGCCGACGCTCGCTTCGGCGACGTGCTCCTTGCTGAGCGTCGTGAACAGCACCTTGGCGTGCGAGATATCCGGCGAGACGTCGACGCCGGTGATGGTGATCATGCCGACGCGCGGATCGCGCACTTCCCGCTGCAGGAGCTGCGACAGCTCGCGCTGGATCAGGTCGCCCAGCTTCTCCGGTCGACCCGATCGTTTGCCTTTCACAGCGCCTCCATGCGCGGACACTAGAGTGTCCGGGCCACCTCGACCGTTTCGAACACCTCGAACTGGTCCTTCTCCTTGAGGTCGGTGAAGCCCTTGAGCGACATGCCGCACTCGAAGCCGGCTTTCACCTCGCGCACGTCGTCCTTGAAGCGCTTGAGCGAATCGATCTCGCCGGTGTGGACGACCACGTTGTCGCGCAGCACGCGAACCTGCGCGCCGCGCTTGACCAGTCCTTCGAGGACGTAGCAGCCGGCCACGGTGCCGATCTTCGAGATGCGGAACACCTGGCGCACTTCGACCAGGCCGAGCACCGATTCCTTCTTCTCCGGCGCCAGCATGCCGGAAAGCGCAGCCTTGATCTCGTCGACCGCCTCGTAAATGATGTTGTAGTAGCGGACCTGGATGCCGGAGGACTCCGCGAGCTTGCGCGCAGCGGCATCGGCACGCGTGTTGAAGCCGATGATCACGGCGCGCGCCGCCATCGCCAGGTTGACGTCGGACTCCGTAATGCCGCCGACGCCGGCGTG
>DATDCR010000381.1:0-8506 GCA_036524215.1 Burkholderiales bacterium | reverse complement strand
ACCGCGCTCATCGAGAGCTGCTGGCATCAATACGTGCGCCGCGGCGGCAAGGTGACCTACCTGCGCTCGCAGTCGAGCAGCATCGGCATCATGCAGATCAACCAGCATGTCTGGCGCGGCTTCTACGACATCCAGCGGCTGCGGTGGGACACGGCCTACAACACGCGCGCCGGGGCGCAGATCCTGATGCGCTATGTGAAGGACTATGCCATTCCGTACGCCGAGAAGACCGGCGAACCGGATCATGTGCCGCGCGCGGCGTACGCGGTCTACAACGCCGGGCCGCGCGGTGTCGGACGCTTCAACAAGGCGAAGCGGCATCCGCGCGAGGAGCGCGTGGATGAGCGGCTGTGGACGCTGTACCACGGCATCGCGTCCGGGGGACAAGCCGACCTCGGCTCCTGCAGCGTAAAAGCGCCGGGCGCCGTAATGAAATAATCGGGGGATGTCCGCTGCTTCGCCGGGCCTGAGCCGGGGACTGCTCGCCCTCCTCGCGCTCGCCACTTTCCTCGGCGCGGCGACGATCCACTACCAGACGCCGATGCTCGGCGCCTTCGCGCTCGAGTTCGGCGCCGACGCCTCCGCCGTCGGCTGGGTCGCGACGCTCACCTTCGGCGGTTTCCTCGCCGGCTTCATCCTCGTCGTGCCGCTCGGCGATCGCTACGACAAGCGGCGGCTGATCCTGTTCCAGCTTTCCGCGCTCATCGTCGCGCTCCTGCTCGAGGCCGCGGCGCCGAATCTCGTCGCCCTCGCCGCCGGCGGCTTCGTCATCGGCCTTTGCGCCTGCTTCAGCCAAAGCATCGTGCCCCTGGTGGCGGACCTCGCGCGGCCCGAAGTGCGCGGCCGCACCCTCGGCACCCTTCTCTCGGCCCTTTTCCTCGGCATCCTTTTTGGCCGCGTCGCCGGCGGTCAGGTGGCGACGCTCCTCGGCTGGCGCTGGATGTATCTCCTTGCCGCCGCGGTGTTCGTGCTGCTCATGCCCGTGCTCGTCGCGCGCCTGCCGCATAGCGAGCCGCGCACGTCGCTCTCCTACGGCGAGCTCATGCACTCGATGGTCGCGCTCGTGCGCGACGACCCCGCGGTGCGCCGCATCGCGGCCGTGCAGCTCCTCCTCGGCATCTGCTACGGCGGCTTCTGGGCGACGATTGCGCCGATGCTGCTGGCGACGCACGGACTCGGACCGGCTTCGGCCGGGCTCGTCGGCATCCCCGGCGCGGCCGGCATCCTGATCGCGCGGCCGGCGGGCCGATGGATGGACGCGAGGGGTGCCGGCCCGGTCGTCACCATCGGCATCGCCACCATCATGCTCGCTTGGCTGGTCTTCGCGCTCGGGCTGTGGTGGTTCGCCGCCATCGTCGGCGGCGCGGTTCTCCTCGACTGCGGCCTGCGCGCGGTGATGGTGTCGAACCAGACGCTGATGAACAGCCTCTCGGCGCAGGCGCGCAGCCGCTCGAACACCATCTTCGGCGTCAACGTCTGGGGCGGCAACGCGCTCGGCGCCTTTCTCGCGAGTACCGCACTTGCGCACGGCGGCTGGCTTGCCGTTTGCACCCTCGCCTTCCTCGCCTCCCTGACCGCCCTTCTGCTGCAGATCCTGCTGCCGCGCTAGCCCGTCCGCGGCCTTTGACGCACGTCAAAGGCCCGAGCGCTGCGGCGGGTCATCGTCGCGGCATGATCGCCGCGGAACGAGTCCTGAAAAGCACCTGCCGCATGTGCCACGGCGGCTGCAGCACGCTGCTGCACGTGAAGGACGACAGGATCGTGCGCATCGAAGGCGACCCGGAGGGCCCGCTCAACCACGGTCGCCTCTGCCCGATGGGCCACGCCAGCCTCGAGCTCGTGCGCAGCCCGAAGCGCCTCACCCATCCGCAGATCCGCACCGGCGCGCGCGGCGAAGGCAAATGGCGGCGCGCGTCGTGGGACGAGGCGTACGACTACCTTTGCGAAAAGATCCGCGCCATCTGGGACCGGTACGGGAAGGAAGGCATCGCCATCGGCACCGGCACCGGCCGCCATCACCTGCACTGGGTGCCGCGCTTCGCGAACATGATGGGCACGCCCAATGCCGGCAACCCCGGCATGGCGCAGTGCCTCTTCCCGCGCGTCAACACGATGAACCTGACGTACGGGCAGTTCGCCTGGTGCGATTACCGCGGCAGCCGCATGCCGGGCTCGCTTCTCTTCTGGGGACACAACCCGCTCACCTCCAGCCCCGACGGCGAGGTCGGCTTCCAGGTGCTCGATGCGCTGAAGGCCAATCCCAAGATCATCGTCGTCGATCCGCGCCGCACGTGGCTCGCGAAGCAGGCGCACGTCTTCCTGCAGCTGCGCCCCGGCACGGACGACGCGCTCGCGCTCGCGATGCTGAACTGCATCATCGCCGACGGCTCGTACGACAAGGCGTTCGTCGAGAAATGGACCCACGGCTTCGACCAGCTCGCCGAGCGCGTGAAGCCGTTCACCCCCGAATGGGCGCAGCCGATCACCTGGGTGCCGGCGGAAAAGATCCGCGCCGCGGCGCGCCTTTGGATGGAATCGCAGCCCGGCGCGCTCGAATGGGGCTGCGCCATCGAGCACACGCCGAACACCATCCAGACGGTGCGCGCCATTTCCATGCTTCCGGCCCTCGCCGGAAGCATAGATATTCCCGGCGGCTGGGTATTCGGCATGCGCGGCGTTGCGCCCTTCCCTTTCCTGCCTGAAGTCCTGCCCGAAGAGCAGCGGAGGAAACGCCTTGGCGCGGATGCGTACAAGGTGCTCGCCGGCGCCGGCTCGCGCGTGCCGTCCGCGCACATGCCGTCGGTGTTCAAGTCGATGCGCACCGGCGAGCCGTACTGGACGAAGGGCTTCCTCGTCTTCGGCAACAACGCGCTCTCGACGTACGCCGATTCGCGCCTGGTGCGCGAGTCGCTCATGAAGCTCGACCTCCTGATGGTCGCCGACCTCTTCATGACGCCGACCTGCGAGCTCGCCGACGTGGTGCTGCCGGTCGCGGCCTGGCCCGAGCTCGACCAGGTGGTCGCCATGCCCTACCACGGCGAGGACGTGATCTCGGTGCAGCAGAGAGGCGAGCAGGTCGGCGAATGCAAGCAGGACGAGATGATCATGACCGAGCTCGCGCGGCGACTACGCCTGCCGCATTGCGACGACGATCCCTACGACATCTTCAACGCTCTGGTGAAGCCGACCGGCCTCACCTACAACGAGCTCGCCGAGAGCGGGCCCGTCAAGGTGCCGATGAAGTACCGCAAGTACGAGGAAAAGGGATTCGCCACGCCGACGGGGAAGATCGAGCTCTACTCCACGGCATTCGAGAAGCTCGGCTACGACCCGCTGCCCTATTACGAGGAACCGCCCGAGAGTCCGCTCAGCCGGCCCGATCTGCTGAAAGATTTCCCCTACGTGCTGACCACCGGCGCGCGCATTCCGGTCTTCTACCACTCGGAGTACCGGCAGCTGCCGAAGCTGCGCCGCGGCGACAAGGAGCCGCGCGTCGAGATCCATCCCGATACCGCAAAGGCGCACGGCATCGGCGACGGCGACTGGGTCGCGATTTCTTCGCCGCGCGGCTCGATCCGCCAGCGCGCCGTGCTCTCGGCCGACATCCATCCGCAGGTGATCAACTGCGAGCACGGCTGGTGGTTCCCCGAGCGCGACGATCCGGAGCATGGCGCGTTCGAGTCGAATGCCAACGTGCTCACCAACCAGTCGCCGCCGTACGACCCGGCGATGGGCACCTACCAGCTGCGCGGCATGCTTTGCCGCGTCGAGAAGGAGAAAGCCTAGGGTCGCGTAGCGCGCACCGCCCAGGCGCGCGCCGTGAGCGAAATCGAACCGTCGGCCGCCACCGGCAGGCGCTCGCGGATGCGATCGCGCAGGCGGGCACGTACGGGCTCGTCGAGCGACATGGCATAGGCCGGTGCCGGCCCCTGGCCGCCGAGGAAGGGACGCCAGTAGTCGTCGAAATCCGTGAACCACGTCGGTATGTCGATCGCCCGAACTTCCACGTCGCGCAAATCCGCGCTGGTGAACAGCTGCTCGAGCGCCTCAGGCCGGCAGAGCGGGAAACGAGGGCCCTCGTCCAGCTTCCGCGCATTCGCATCGAGCGCAACGGCCGCATCCCAGAAGAACCGCATGAGCTCCATCTTGCCGGCGTAATCCCAGACGTAGGCGGCGATCGTGCCTCCCTTGCGGGTTACGCGCTGCATCTCGCGCAATCCGGCGTTCGGATCCGGCACGAAGTTGAGGACAAGGCCGGACACAGTCACGTCGACTGCCGCATCGTCCAGCGGGATCTGCGTCGCACTGCCTTTGCGCAGCGTCGCTCGTGCGCCCAGATTTTCATTCGCGCTCTTGAGGAAACCTTCGGACGGTTCCACGCCGGTCAGCTGCGACGGCGCGGCCTGGTCGAGGATGGCGGCACACAGCGCGCCGGTACCGCAGCCCACATCGAGCCATCGGCGTCCCGCCGGGATGCTCAGCCACGAAAGGAACTGCGGCGCGACCTGCCGGCTCCATCGGCCGACGTACTGCTCGTAGGGACTGCCGCGTTCCCAGGTATCGGTTGCCATGTGGACATCGTGCACCACGGCCGCCGCGCTGTCCTGCTCGGGCGTTCGAAGCTGTTGCCCGAAACGCCGGCTATCATCGCCGCGCCATGGACGTGCTCTCCGACGCGTTACGGGTCATCCGGCTGAAGGGGGCGCTTTTCCTGAACGCAGAGTTCCACGAGCCTTGGTGCGTGGCGGCGCCGAGCGGAGCGGAGCTCGCGCGCGTGCATTCGCCGGGCCAAGACCAGATGGCGATCTGCCACTTCGTCCTCCAGGGCCGCTGCTGGGCGCGTGCCGGCGACGCCGCCCCGCTCGCGCTGCGCGCGGGGGAAGTGGTCGTGCTGCCGCAAGGCGACCCGCATCTTCTCGGCAGCGGGCTTCGCCATGGACCAGTCGCCGCCCGGGACGCGGTCCATCTCGAGCTGCCCAGCCTGTCGCGCACGCGCCATGGCGGCGACGGCGCGCGCACGCGCGTTATTTGCGGATGGTTCGGTTATGAGCGAACGATCGCGAGCCCCGTGATGGCGGCCCTGCCGCGGGTATTTCGCACCAGCATCCGCGCTCGGCCCTCCGGACGGTGGCTCGAGAGCTCGATTCGCTACGCCGCCGACGAGGCTGGCTCGCATCGGCCAGGCGGCACCGTAGTGGCGGACAAGCTCGCCGAAGTGCTCTTCGTCGAAGCGCTGCGCGGCTATCTCGAGGCGCCGCGGCACCGTCACGGCGGCTGGCTCGCGGGTCTGCGCGATCCGCTCGTGGGCCGAAGCATCGCCTTGCTGCACCAGCGGCCGGGGCACGCATGGACGGTGGCCTCGCTTGCAAAGGAGGTACACGCATCGCGCACCGTGCTTGCCGAGCGCTTCGCCGCGTTCGTCGGCAAGCCGCCGATGCAGTACCTCACGCAGTGGCGCATGGCGCTCGCTGCGGATCTGCTTCGCGCCGGCAGCCTCACGCTCGCGCGCATCGCGGAGCAAGTCGGCTACGACTCGGAAGCGGCGTTCAGCCGTGCGTTCAGCCGCCAGCACGGCATGCCCCCCGGCGCATGGCGGCGCGGACGGAAGAATCGGTCCTAGTCCGGGATCACCGGTACGAGGAGGTGCGAGTCGTACTTGCCGCCGGCAAGAAGGACGTGATGGCCGCGGTTCACGTTGCCGCGATGAAGCGCCAGCGGACTGGGCCGCACCGTCTTGGGCAGGCCGGGCGCGCTCGTCGCGGGCTCGGCTTGCGGCTTCTTCAAGTCGGACGACATGACGAGCAGCCTGAGCGACTCGCCGGCTTCGAAGCGCGTGCCCGAAGGCCAGATCTCGATCTCGAGCGGCACCGCTTCGCCGGCCTTGAGCTTCAACTCGCGGCGATGCTGCAGGACGGGCTGATACGGCGTCGATCTCGCCGGGTCGAGCTCGCAGTGCGAGGCACGCAGCCAGCCGAGCGCGACCGGACCGTCCTCGAATTGCGCGTAGTAGGCAAAGGGGACGACGGCGCCTTTCGCATCGAGCTTCTGCACGGCGACGAAGACATCCATGTCGTTGGCGCCTTCGGGCTTCATCCAGGCCTTCAGCTTCATGTGGCCGACGAGATCGGTGCGCCGCTCGAACCTGAAGTCGAATTGCGCGCGGCCGTTGCTGTCGTAGGCCGCCTCGTAGCGGCATGACGCCTCGGCGCTCACCGGATCGCGCCGCAGCGAGCCGGAGCGCGCATCGAGGTAAAGCGGCGTGTACTGCGTGCGCGCGATCGGCCATTCGTTCTCCTGGCGCACCTCGCCGACGTAGTACTGCTTGCGCACTTCGAGCCTGACCTTGGGCCAGCGCGGCACATCGTTGTCGATGCCCTTGAGGAAGTGATCGAGGAACGCCTGCTGGCGCTTCACGCTCTCCGGCTCGTAGAAATACGCCCATTTCTTGCGGCCGTGCACCTCGAGCCATTTCTGCTGCGACGACATCTGCTTGAAGCCCTCGAGCGTGCCGCGCGTGTGCAGCCCCTGGTCGGTCCAGCTCGCAACGACGTAAGCGGGCACCGTGATCTTGGAGAGATCGGCAGCCTTCGATTTCCAGAACGCGTCGAAGAAGGGATGCTCTTCGGTCTCGCGCTTCAGATCCTCGACCTCGGTCTTGCTGCGGCCCCAGCGGCTGGGCAGGTAGCCCCAGAACGAGGTTTCCGGAATGCCGCCGTGCGTGACCACCTCGCGATAGAAATCGCTCCAGCCTTCCCACGGCACGATGGCGGCGAGATGCGGCGGCTGCGCGGCGGCCGCCGACCATTGCACGCAGGCGAGATAGGAGACGCCGAGCAGGCCCACTTTTCCATTGCTCCAGGCCTGCGTGCCGGCCCATTCCACGAGGTCGTACACGTCCTGCGCTTCTTCGGGAGAGAGATAGGTGGCCGTGCCTTCGGAAAACCACGTGCCGCGCGGGTCGACGTTCAGCACCGCGTACCCGTTCGCGGCCCAGTGCATCGGATCGGGCGCCTCGAAGGCCGTGTAAGGGGAGAGATTCGCGGTGATGCCGGCCTTCGGGAACTGCTTCGCCATGTTCGTGGGGCTGTGCTTCCCATAGGGACCCCACGCGACGATCGGCGGCGCCGGCTTTTCGTCCGCCGGGCGGAAGACATCCACGTAGATCTTCACGCCGTCGCGCATGGCGACGGCCACGTCGCGTTCGATGATCACGCCCTGCTCGACCGTGCGGCGGTAGGCCGGCGGACGAGCACCAAGCTCCTCCGGTGCGGAGAGCGGCGGGCAGAACCGGTATTCGAAGTCGTGTTTCATGGTCAATCCACGGTGATCTTCGCTTCTTTCACGATGCGCGAATAGACGGCGAGCTGCCTGGCGATGAAGGCGCGGAATTCATCGCCGCTCATTGTCGTCTCGGGCACGAAGCTTTGCGAGGCGAGCCGCTCGTTGGCAAGCTTCGAGGTCATCGCTCCTCCAGCCAACGCTTGCAGCTTGGACGCCACCGGCTCCGGCACGCCGGCCGGCGCCCACAGCCCGTACCAGGAGCCCATGTCGAAGTCGGCGATGCCGGATTCGGCCATGGTCGGCACGTTGGGCAGCGCGGGCGCGCGTTTCTTCGTCGTCACGGCGATCGGCTTCATCCTGCCGCTCGCGATATGCGGCGCCGACGAGGGAATCGCATCGATCATGCCGCTGATCTGGCCGCCGAGGAGATCGTTCAGCGCGCCGGCGGTGCCGCGATAGATCACGATCGGCACGTCGAGGCTGCTCTCGCGCTTGATCGCCTCGTTCGCGAGGTGCATCGGCGAGCCGACGGCGGAAGTGCCGAAGGCGAACTTCGCCGGCTGGGCGCGAGCCAGCGCGACGAACTCGCGGAAGTCGCGCGCCGGGATCGAGGGATGGATGGTGAGCACCATCGGCACCGAGCCGAGGAGCGCGACCGGCCTGAAGTCCTTCACCGCGTCGTAAGGGACGTTCTTGCTGATGAGCGGGCTGACGAGAAGCGTCGGCGACTGGACGAGCAGCGTGTAGCCATCGGGCGCCGCCTTGGCGACCGCATCGCTGCCGATCGATCCGCTCGCGCCCGGCTTGTTCTCGACGACGAATTGCTGGCCGGTCTGCTCCGTCAATCCCTGCGCGAGCACTCGCGCCACGAGATCGACGGTGCCGCCCGGCAGATAAGGCACGACGATGCGCACCGGCTTGGACGGATAGGACTGCGCATGCGCTGCAGCCGCGGCTGCGACGGTCAGAACGGCAAGCAGGCGGCGGATGGCTGTCTTCATCTTTCTCCTCGTTGAGTATTGCCCTAGAACCAGGCTTCCCGCATGTCGCGGCAAGTTGTGTCGCGGCTGGCGACGACTTGGAGCCACGCATTCACCTTCGGCAGCTCGTGGCTGAAGAAATAGCGCGCCGCGGCGATCTTGCCGCGATGGAAGTCCGCGCCGGCCGCGCCTTGCGCCTTCGCCTGCGCGGTCAGGGCGATATCGAGCCACAACCAAGCCATGAC
>DATDCR010000380.1:0-2183 GCA_036524215.1 Burkholderiales bacterium | reverse complement strand
CCGGCGTGCACATCGTGCTGCGCGCGCTGGAAGAGCCGCTGCGCCAGATCGTGTTCAACAGCGGCGCCGAGCCTTCGGTGGTGCTGAACAAGGTCGTCGAGGGCAAGGACAGCTTCGGCTACAACGCCCAGAGCGGCGAGTACGGCGACATGCTCGAGATGGGCATCATCGATCCCACCAAGGTCGTGCGCTTCGCGCTGCAGAACGCCGCATCGGTGGCGAGCCTCGTCCTTACCACCGCCGCAATGGTCGCCGAGCAACCGAGCGAGAACAAAGGCGGCGCACCCGACATGGGCGGCATGGGCGGCATGGGTGGCATGGGCGGGATGGGCGGGATGGGAATGTGAAGACCCCGACCCCCTTTGAGAAGCCCTTCGTGCCCGATGGCGGCATGAAGTTCGCGGACATGACCCGGGCGCAGAAGTGGATCTTCTCCGCCAAGGTCGTCATCTGCGTCGCCACCTTCGGCTACGCGTTCCCCAACTGCCAGAGCGACTGACACAACCGTAAACGAAAGATCACCATGGCCAAAGGCCAGCTACGCAGCAACCGCGAGAAGAAGAAACCCAAGCAGAAGCCCAAGCCCGCGCCAGTCCCGGCCGTTCCGGGATTGCCGCGCCAGCAGCCCTGGAAGAAGTGATGAAAACCGTCCCTTCTCCTGAGCGTCCCGAGCGTGTCGGCGGCGTCGACCAGGTCACGCTCGACCTCTTTTCCTCCGAAGGCGCGCCGAGCCCGGCGGAGCCGCATCCGCAGTCCGTCGCCTGCCCCGCGCCGCGCGAAGGCGGCAAGCAGCGCTACCGCCTGCCCCTGTGGCGCTTCTTCGAAAAGGCGCAATGAGCCCCGTCAAGCTCACCCAGCGTGCGCGCGCGCGCGCCATCGCCATCGTCGTCGAGGCGCGCTTCAGCGTGCGCGACTTCGAGGCGCTGCGCCGCGAGAACCCCGAATACTGGGACTCGCCGCGCAACGACATGGCGCGCGGCATCTACGGCGAGGCGATGCGCGAGAAGGAGCGCCTGACGCACGTGCCCGACGCGCAGCTCGTCGCCGAATTCGCGGCCGTGCGCCGGTAAGCGGCAAGCCGCTTCAACTATCGGACAGCGCGATACAAGCGCCGTGCGGTTCCCGCGAAAATCGGGAACTGACAACGCGCTGGGAGAGCGCCGCAATGTCCGACAAGGCGAACGACAGAGATCCTGCACAAGGCATCCTGAAAAAGCTTCGGCGGCGCAAGCTTGTCGCCTGGGCGATCGTCGCCGGCACCATCGTCGTCGGCATCGGCTCGTTCGCCGGCGCCGTGACGAAGCTCGCCGAGGTGTTCGAGAAGTTCAGCGATCCGAAGCCGACGTCCGTCCCAGAAGTGCAGAACACCGTCCTTGCCACGGCGCAGCAGGCGAAGCTGCAGTTCGATGCCACCACGCGCGGGCGCGAGGTGCCGATCCCGAAATCCGAGTTCGCGCCGACGGAGAAGCTGCTGCGCAGGCTCGAGCGCCTCGATCCGGGCAACGGCCATGCGATCTACTACAGCGCGTTCATCCTGCGCTGGGTCGGCGACCGGCCGGGAAGCCACACCATCCTCTTCGAGTACATCGAGCGCGCCGCTAAAGCGGACGCCCTGCAGAAGGACGACGATGGCCTCGCGAAGTACTGCTTCGATTACTGGCGCGGCTTCTGCAAGCAGAGAGCCGCCTACGCGAACCACGTGCTCGCGCTCGACCTGAGGAAGGCCGCCAACGACGAGAAGAACCCTGCGATCAGCCTGAAGTGGCGCAAGAAGGCGATCGAGTGCGCCGAGGCGGCGCTCAAGCTCTACGGTGAATTTTCCGATCCGCGGCAGGGCACACCGACCGCCGTCATGCTCGACGAGCTGCGTAAGGAGCTCGCGGCAGCCGCTGCGAAGTAACGACCCGGCGCCTACGCCGCCGGGCGGTCGTCGTTATTGGTGCGGCGATCGCCCGCGAGCCAGCGCTTGAGCTCCTTGTGCGCGTCGGCGCGGCGCATGGCGTTGATCTTCGCCACGTCCGGCGCATCGACGGTGAACTCCATCCTCACGCCGTCGGGCGACGTGAGATAGAGCGATTTGCAGTAACCGTGGTCGATCTCGCGGAAGGCAATCCCCGCCTTCTTCAGGCGCTCGCGGATCTCGTCCTGCGTTTCCTTCGTCGCCTTGAACGCGCTGTGCAGCG
>DATDCR010000379.1:0-1592 GCA_036524215.1 Burkholderiales bacterium | reverse complement strand
GATCAGGCGCACCGCGGCCAGCAGGCCGGGCAGCGCTTCGAGCGCGGCGTCCGGCCGGTGCAGGTCGATGAGCTGGTAATGCACCTGCAGGCCGTGCTGGCGGCCCTCCTCCTCGTGCAGCGCCGGCGAGAGCGAGCGCTGGATGCCGGCGCCGATCAAGCCGAGGAGGAGCTTCGTCACTTGCGCAGCTTGCTGAGCTCGGCTTGCAGTGCGTCCACCGTTTCCTTGCCGACGACTTCCGAATGCTTCGCCACCACGGGCTTCATCGCTTCGCGGAACTTGACCAGCTCGGGCGCCGAGAGCTCCGTCACCTGCATGCCGTTCTTCTTCAGCGTCTCAAGCGCCGCATTGGCGGCGCCGCGCGAGACCTCGCGCTGATGCCTGCCCGCCTCGACGGCAGCGTCGGCCAGGATCTTGCGGTTGCCGGCGCTCAGCGTGTCCCACACCTTCTTGCTGAAGATGAGCGACTGCGGGTTGTACTGGTGGTTCGTCACCACGAGGTACTTCTGCACCTCGTAGAACTTATTTGCGGCGATCACCGTCATCGGGTTCTCCTGGCCGTCGATCGCCTTCTGGTCGAGCGCGGCGTACACCTCCGGGAACGGCAGCGGCGTCGGGTTGGCGCCGAGCGCCTTCACCCAGTCGACGTTGATCGCGTTCGGAATCACGCGCAGCTTGAGGCCGGCGATGTCGTCCAGCTTGTGGATCGGCCGGCGGCTGTTGGTGATCTGGCGGAAGCCGAGCTCCCAGTACGCGAGGCCGACGATGCCTTTCGGCTCCAGCTTCGCGTGCATCATGCTTCCGAACGGCCCGTCGACGACCGCATCCGCCTCCTTCGGGCTCGCGAACATGAAGGGGAAGTCGTAGATGCCGAACTCCTTCACCTGCGAGGCGAGGATGCCCGAGTTGAGCACCACCATGTCGAGCGTGCCGCCCTGCAGCGCCGAAACGTTGGCCTGGTCGCTGCCGAGCACACCGCCGGGGAAGAGATTCACCTTCATCTTGCCGCCGCTCGCCTTGGCGACCAGCTCGGCGAAGCGCTCCATGCCGGTGACGAGCGGATGCCCTTTCGGGTTCTGCGTCGCGAACTTGAGCTCCTGCGCCTGCGCGCCGGTAACGAGCGCCGCCAGGCAGGCGGCGAATGCGAACAGCCGTTTCATGCTACCTCCTCTCAGTTTGACAACCATCGTGCTGGCACCATGACCAGCTGCGGAAACAACACCATCAGGAACATCATCGCGAACTGCGCCCACATGAAGGGCAGCATGCCGCGCGTCACCTCGTCCATCTTCATGCGGCCGACGCCGGCCACGGTGTTGAGCACCGTGCCGACCGGCGGCGTGATGAGCCCGATCGCATTATTGATGATGAAGAGCACGCCGAAGTAGACCGGGTCGATGCCGGCGGCCTTCACCACCGGCATCAGGACCGGCGTCAGGATCAGGATCGTGGGGGTCATGTCCATCGCCGTCCCCACCGCCATGACGAGCACCATGATGGCGATGAGGAGGATCTTCTGGCTGCCCATGAAGGGCTGCAGGAGCTCGACCATCTGCTGCGGGATCTGCGCCACGGTGATCAGCCAGGACGAG
>DATDCR010000378.1:0-29742 GCA_036524215.1 Burkholderiales bacterium | reverse complement strand
CGCGCGCGAGCTGATGGAGCTGCACACGCTCGGCGTCGATGCCGGCTACACGCAGCGCGACGTCGAGGCGCTCGCCCGCATCCTCACCGGCTTCAGCATCGATCCCGACGGCGGCGGCGAGCTCTTCCGCTTCTATCCGCGCCGGCACGATTTCTCGGACAAGCAGCTCCTCGGCACGACCGTGCGCGGCCAAGGCGCGGCGGAACTCGACCAGGCGCTCGATCTCCTGGCGCGGCATCCTGCCACGGCGCGCTTCGTGTCGCGCAAGCTGGCGGTGCTCTTCGTGGCCGACGAGCCGCCCGCAGCGCTCGTCGAGCGCATGGCGCAGACCTTTGCCTCGACCGATGGCGACATCGCCCGGGTGCTGCATACGCTTTTCGTGTCGCCGGAGTTTCGTGCCTCGCTCGGCCACACGAAGTTCAAGGATCCGCTGCACTACACGCTGTCGGCGTTGCGGCTTGCGCTAGACGCGCGCCCGCTGCCCGATGTCCAGGCTGCGGCGCTGCCGGTGATCGGCGCGCTCGCGCGCATGGGCCAGCCGCTCTACGCGCGCGCCACCCCCGACGGCTATCCCCTCACGCGCACCGATTGGGCGAGTCCCGGGCAGCTCGCCACGCGCTTCGAGGTCGCGCGCGCCATTGCGTATCGCTCCCCGGTGCGGCTGTGGGAGGAGGTGGCCGGTCCGCTGGGCGAATCGACGCGGGAGGCGCTGGCCCAAGCATCGTCGCCGCAGGAGTGGAATCTCCTGCTGCTCGCTTCTCCGGAGTTCATGCATCGATGAACCGGCGCCGCTTTCTCGCCGGTTCTCTCGCGCTCGCGTCGGCACGGCTTTTTGCCGCGCCGTCGGCGCCCGGCCGCGTGCTGCTCGTCTTCCTGCGCGGCGGCTACGATGCGGCGAACGTGCTGGTGCCCGTGTCGTCGACCTTCTACTACGAGTCGCGGCCGAATATCGCCATCGCGCGCGAGGCCGCGCTGCCGGTCGACGCCGACTGGGGCCTTCATCCGGCGCTCGGCCCTACGCTGCACGCGATGTTCGAGCGACGCGAGGCCGCGTTCATCCCGTTCGCCGGAACGGAGGATCTCAGCCGAAGCCACTTCGAAACGCAGGACTCGATCGAGCTGGGTCAGCCGCCGGGTACGCATGGCTACGCATCGGGGTTCATGAATCGCCTTGCTGCCGCCATCGGCGCCGGTTCCGCCCTCTCCTTCACGAACCAGCTGCCGGTCGCGTTCCGCGGCGAGGCGCACGTCGCCAACGTGGCCCCGGGCGCCGTCGTGCGCGGCGGGCTCGATGCGCGCCAGAGCGCGCTCATCGCGAGCATGTACAAAGGCACGCCGCTCGATGCGCAGGTGAGCGAAGGCTTCGCCTCGCGCGATGCGGTCATGAAAGAGCTGGGCGACGAGATGATGGCCGCGAGCCGCAGCGCGGTCAGCGCGCGCGGCTTCGAGCTGCAGGCGGAGCGCGTGGCGCGGCTGATGAAGGAGAAATACCGCCTCGGCTTCATCGACATCGGCGGCTGGGACACGCACGTCGGCGAGGGCGGCGCGGCGGGTTACCTGGCGCTACGCCTGGACGAGCTGGGCCGCGGGCTCGATGCTTTTGCGCAGGCGATGCAGGGCGCGTGGCGCAATACGGTCGTCATCGTGATCAGCGAATTCGGGCGCACTTTCCGCGAGAACGGCAACCGCGGCACGGATCATGGCCACGGTACGGTCTACTGGGTGCTGGGCGGCGGCGTGCGCGGCGGCCGCCTTGCGGGCGCGCAGCAGCGCATCGCACGCGAAACGCTCTTCCAGGATCGCGACTACCCGGTGCTCAACGAATACCGCGCGCTGCTCGGCGGCCTGTTCGGGCGCGTCTACGGGCTCGATGCCTCGCAGCTCGCCCGCGTTTTCCCGGGCGCTACAGCACGCGATCTCGGCCTGGTCTGACGACTACTTCTTCTCGAAGCCGCGCACCAAGCTCGCGCGCGCCGTGCCGGCCTGCATGAGGAGCGAGAAGTCGTTGCCCGAGAGCACGAGCTGCACGCCCATGTCGACGTGCCGCTCGAGGAGCTCCGGCGTGTACATGCCGCCCATGCCGGCGAACTTGCCGTGCTTGCGGCAGGCCGCGACGACGCGCTTGTAGGCATCGGCCACCCTCGGGTCGTTGAACTGGCCGGGGATGCCCATTTCGAAGCAGAGATCGTTCGTGCCCACGAGCAGCGCATCGATGCCCTGAACGGAAGCGATCTCGTCGGCGTTGGCGACGCCCTGCGGCGATTCGATCATCACCACCACCAGCGTCTCCTCGTTCACCGCGCGTGCCACTTCGCCCACCGGCAGCGGCGCAAAGCCGACCTGCTGCAAGCCACCGCCCATCGAGCGCTTGCCGAGCGGCGGGAAACGGCAGGCTGCGGCGACCCGCTGGGCCTCGCCTGCGCTATCGACATGCGGCACGACGATGCCTTGCGCGCCGTTATCGAGGATGCGCGAGGCGTGCCAGTGCTCGAGGCCCGCGACGCGCACGAGCGGCGTGATGCCGACGGCGAGGGACGCGCTGGAGATCTGCGCCGCGGTGTCGAGGTCCATCGAGCTGTGCTCGCAATCGATGAACAGCCAGTCGAAGCCGCAGGTCTTGCCGATTTGCGCCACATCGACGGTGCGTGCGTTGCGCACGCCCAGGCCGACGGCGAGCTTTCCGGCGCGCAGCTGCCGCAGGGCGTGGTTGGGAACGATGCTCATCCGGGTTTCTCCTTGGGGTCGCCATCGTAGCAACGACTGGACGGGCTGCGGCGTTGTAAGGCCGGCGCAAGCTCGCGCACCAGGTTCGCGCCACGGGGTTGAAGCGGGGGAACCTGTACACACATATCGACTCCGAGAAGAAACTACGGAGATCCAATGAAACGCATAGCACTTGCTTCGGCGCTTGCCGCGCTCGTCCTTGCCGGCACGGCCTGCACGCGCGCCGACGGGGAAAAGCCGGCGCCAGCGCAGGCGCCGGCGGCCGGCGCGAGCGCGCCGAGCCAGCCCGTCACCACCGCCGCTGCCGCGGCCACGCAGACGCTGCCCGACTTCGCCGCCATCGTCGAGGCGAATAAAGGCGCGGTCGTCAACATTACCGCCACCAAGAACGCGCCGGCGCAGATGCAGGGGCCGTTCGGTGGCGGCCAAGGCAGCGATAGCGATGATGAAGACGCCGACAACCCGTTCAGCCAGTTCTTCCGCCATTTCCAGGGGCCGATGCCGCGCATGCCGCAGCAGGGCATGGGCTCCGGCTTCATCGTGCAGGCCGACGGCGTGGTGCTTACCAATGCGCATGTCGTGGAGGGCGCCGATGAAGTGCGCGTCAAGCTCCCCGACCAGCGCGAGTTCAAGGGCAAGGTGGCCGGCGTCGACAGGCTGACCGACGTGGCCGTGGTGAAGATCGACGCCAAAGGACTGCCGACGGTGAAGCTCGGCGATCCTTCGAAGATCCGCGTCGGCGAGTGGGTCCTCGCCATCGGCTCGCCGTTCGGGTTCGAGAGCACCGTCACCGCAGGCATCGTCAGCGGCACTTCGCGCTCGCTGCCCGAAGGCACGTACGTGCCCTTTATCCAGACCGACGCGGCGGTGAACCCCGGCAACTCGGGCGGCCCGCTGTTCAATCTGCGCGGCGAAGTGATCGGCATCAACTCCGCGATCTATTCGCGCACCGGCGGCTACATGGGCGTCGCCTTCGCCATTCCGATCGACGTCGCCGCGAGCGTCGAGGAGCAGCTGCTCAAGACCGGCAAGGTGGAGCGCGGCCGCATCGGGGTCGGCATCCAGGAAGTGAGCTCGTCGCTCGCGCAATCCTTCGGCCTCGACCGTCCGCGCGGCGCGCTGGTCTCCACTGTCGAATCCGATGGACCCGCGGACAAGGCGGGCGTGAAGCCGGGCGACGTGCTGCTTTCCTTCAACGGCAAGCCGATCGAGCGCTCGAACCAGCTGCCGCCGATGGTCGCGAACGTGAAGCCCGGAACGAAGGCCACGATGGAGGTCTGGCGCGGCGGCCGCAAGGAGACGCTCAACGTCACGGTGGCGGAGCTGAAGACCGATCAGCAGGCGCGCGCCCAGCCGCAAGGTGGCGAGCACGGGCAGCTCGGCCTGGCGGTGCGTCCGCTCACGCCCGAAGAGCGACAGCAGCTGAACGGCGCGCAGGGCCTCGTCGTGCAGCAGGTCAACGGCCCCGCCGCGCGGGCGGGCATCCGCCCCGGCGACGTGATCACCGCGGTCAACGGCACCCCGGTGAAGACGATCGACGAGCTGAAGAAGCTGGTGGCGAAGGCGAAGAACTCGGTGGCGCTGCTCGTGCGGCGCGGCGACGCCAGCATCTTCGTGCCGATCGAGATCGGTTAGTTAGTGCCCTGACCCCGAATTAACTGCCCGAAATCGTGCGCCTCGCCCACTCGAGCACGGTGGCGAGGCGCGGTGGCAGCAGGTCCTCGGCTTCGTCGTAGGTCACCCAGCGGTATTCGTGGTGCTCGGGACGGCCGAGCTCCTTGGAGACCGGCAGCTCGACTTCCACTTCGTCGGTCTCGCCGAGGTAGTAGCGCGCGATCTTGTGGCCGGAGTAAGGCAGCGTTTCCTTGAACTCGTCACCGAAAGGGAAGTCGACGCCGGCGAGACCGGTCTCTTCCTTGAGCTCGCGCTTCGCCGCGGTGAGCTGGTCCTCGCCCGCCTCGACGAGGCCTTTCGGGAAATCCCAGTTGTTGTAGGCGCGCAGGACGAGGAAGTAGAGGCCGCGTCCCGTCCGGCGGAACACGATCACGCCCGCCGCGCGGGGCTGCGCCTTGGTCTTCATTGGGCGATGCTACAAAAAATCGGGGCCGCGTTTGCGGCCCCGATTGCGCTACGTGGTTGCAGTTAAATGCTCGCCGCCCGAGCGGGCCCTAGCCAGAGGAGGAGGAGGAGGCGTCGGATTTGCTCGGACGGCGAGGCAAGCGGTTCATTCAGTGCGCCTGACGCGGCGTATGAAACGTCCTGGATACGGCTTCTTTGGCGCGCGTCCATGCTTCGACGACGGCGCCGATCCCAAGTTCCCAGCGTTCCGCCTGTTCGATGTCGAGCAGGTAGCGCTGTCGGATTTCGGCCGGCAGCGTGTTCGCGGCATTCTTCCAGAAAGTCGTTCTAAGCATGACGCAGATCCTTGTTGTTATGCGAGCCCGCCAAGGAATTCCTCACGGCGGTGACCGCGGCCCGAAGCAGACGCGCCATCTCTGCGGCGCGGGCGGCACGGGCCGCACGCTCCAGCGCGTACAATTCCTCCGGCGTCGGGGTGTTGCTGAAACTCAGTTCGCTTTTTCCCATGCGACGAATGTAGGGCCGGGAGCCGGCAAGGACAAACGATCTAATCTCACCCCTCGCATAAGAAAAACTCATAGGAAAATTCTTAGTTCACAGTGATCTATCGCCTTCCGCCCCTCAACGCGCTAAGGGTATTCGAGGCCGCGGCGCGGCATCTTTCCTTCAAGGAGGCGGCGAACGAGCTCTCGATCACGCAGGCCGCCGTCAGCCACCAGATCAAGAGCCTCGAGGACTACCTCGGCGTGCCGCTCTTCAGGCGCGCGGGGCGTGGGGTGCAGCTCACGGAAGCGGCGCGGGCCTGCCTGCCGAGGCTGCGCGAAGGATTCGACGCGCTGGCGGCGGCGGTGGAAACCATCCATGTGCGCGCCGACGAGACCGATCTGCAGATCACGGCGCCGCCGGTCTTCACCGCGCGCTGGCTGATGCCGCGACTGGCCGATTTCTCGCGCCGCGAGCCGAAGATCGACGTGCGCATCGTCGCCTCGAGCAAGATGGTCGACGCCGGCGCGCTCGACTCTGCCGCGCTTGTCAGCAGCCTCGACCTTCGCAACGAGACTTCCGGCGTGGAGATCCATCTGGGCAGCGGCGGCTATCCGGGCTATCGGGCCGACCGGCTCTTCGGCGTGCGGATGGTGGCGGTGGCCAATCCGGAGCTCGTCAACGGCCTGCCGCCGCTTCGCAAGCCGGAGGATCTGGGAGAGCACGTGCTGCTGCACGACGATGCGACCGACCTCGTCGCGCACGGCAATGCCTGGCAAAAGTGGCTCGAGGCCGCGGGCGTGGCCGAGCAGGTCGACGGCACGCGCGGACCGCATTTCTCCTCGAACATCCTGACCCTGGAAGCCGCCTCGCAGAAGCTCGGCGTGGCCCTTGCGCTGCGGCCGATGGTGGATGCGGACGTGGCCTCCAAGCGGCTCACCATTCCGTTCGCGGTCGAGCTCAAACCGCATTCGGCCTATTACCTCGTCTGTCCGGAGGTCATTGCCGAGCGGCCCGCGGTCCTCGCGTTCCGCAAGTGGCTGCTGCACCAGGCGAGCAAGGAACAGCAGTAGCGAATTCGGGGTCAGGGCAGTAATTCGGCTGGGTTTTCAAGGGTAATTGGTGCCCTGACCCCGAATTCGGAGCGTTTCTTGCACGTGGCTTGAATCAGGCGTTTCCGACGCCATCTAAGCCCAGTGAGATCGCGCGATATTTCGACCTGGATGTGGAGCGAGGCGCTGTCGATGCTCGACCGCGCCGAGCGGCTGCAACGCCAGTTCTTCCACCATGCCGCCGTGTCGTGGGAGCCGCCGGTCGACATCACCGAGTCGGCGGGCGAGCTGCAGGTCCAGGTCGCATTGCCCGGCGTGAGCGCGGATTCCATCACCATCGCGCTCGACCCCGGCGGACTCACGATTTCCGCGGCGCGGGCGTTTCCGTGCAGCCGCGACACGCTCAACATCCATCGCATCGAAATCCCGTACGGCCGTTTCGAGCGCCAGATCGGCCTGCCGCTCGGCGATCCCTACGCGCCGCTCGAGCTCGCCGACAAACGGCTCGCCGACGGCGTGCTCACACTGGTCTTCAAGAAGAAGGAAGGCGCATGAACCAGAAGGTCCTGGCGGAAGAGAAGCCGGCTGCAAAGGGCGCGGCGCCTGCGGAAAAGCCCCGGGCCGCGGCCATGAAGCCCGTTCCCGATGACGCGCTGATCCTCATTCCGATGAGGAACACGGTGCTCTTCCCCGGCGTCATTTCGCCGATCACCGTAGGCCGCCCGAGCTCGGTCGCCGCCGCGCAGGAAGCGGTGCGCTCGGAGCGCAAGGTCGGCTTCCTGCTCCAGCGCGACCCGCAGAAGAACGAGGTGACGCCGAACGACCTTTACTGGGTGGGAACGGCGGGACAGGTGGTGCGCTATATCACCGGCGGCGAGGGCGCGCACCACATGGTGGTGCAGGGCCAGAGCCGCTTCCGCGCGCTCGAGTTCCTGGAAGGCTGGCCGTTCCTCGTCGCGCGCGTGCAGTACATCGAAGCGCCGGAAGAGGAAACCAAGCTCACGCCGGATCTCGAAGCGCGCTTCCTGCAGCTGAAGTCGCAATCGGTCGAAGCGATCCAGCTCCTGCCGAATGCGCCGGAGGAGCTGGCCGTCGTCGTGCAGGGCGTGAGCTCGCCCGGCCTGCTCACCGACATGGTGGCGAATCTCCTCGACGTGAAGCTCGAGGACAAGCAGTCGCTGCTCGAGACCTTCGATCTCGGCCGGCGCCTCGATCGCGTGCTCGCGCTGCTCTCCGAGCGGGTCGGCGTGCTGCGCATTTCGAAGGAGATCGGCGAGAAGACGAAGAAGGAGTTCGACGAGCGCCAGCGCGAGCACGTGCTGCGCGAGCAGCTGCGCCAGATCCAGAAGGAGCTCGGCGAGGACGAGGACACCGGCGCCGAGCTCGAGGAGCTGAAGAAGCAGCTCGACGAGGCGGGCATGCCCGAGGACGTGCAGAAGCACGCCACCAAGGAGCTCAAGCGGCTGCAGCGCATGGGCGAGGGCAGCGCCGAGGGCTCGATGCTGCGCACCTACCTGGAATGGCTCGCCGAGCTGCCGTGGAAGGACGTGCCTTCATCGGACATCGACATTGCGCAAGCGAGGAGGATCCTCGACGAGGACCACTTCGGCCTGGAAAAGATAAAGAAGCGCATCCTCGAGCATCTTGCCGTGCGCAAGCTCAATCCCACCGGCAAGAGCCCGATCCTGTGCTTCGTCGGCCCGCCCGGCGTCGGCAAGACTTCGCTCGGCCAGTCGATCGCGCGCGCCACGGGGCGCAAGTTCCAGCGCATCGCCCTCGGCGGCGTGCACGACGAGGCGGAGATCCGCGGCCATCGGCGCACCTACATCGGCGCGCTGCCCGGCAACGTCATCCAGGCGCTGCGCCGCGCGGAGTCGAAGAACGCGGTGCTGATGTTCGACGAGATCGACAAGCTCGGCCAGGGCGGCTTCCACGGCGACCCGTCGAGCGCGCTGCTGGAAGTGCTCGACCCCGAGCAGAACTCGCACTTCCGCGACAACTACCTCGGCGTCGACTTCGATCTTTCGAGGGTGATGTTCATCACCACGGCAAACATGCTCGACACCATCCCGGGGCCGCTGCGCGACCGCATGGAAATCATCCAGCTGCCCGGATACACCGAAGAAGAGAAGCTCGAGATCGCCAAGCGCTACCTCGTGAAGCGGCAAATGGAAGCCAATGGCCTGGCGAGCGCCGACAAGGCGATCGAGGATTACAGGCTCGGCGACGAGGTGCTGCAGGCGATCATTCGCGACTACACGCGCGAGGCCGGCGTGAGGAACCTGGAGCGAGAGATCGGCGCGGTGCTGCGCCATGTCGCCATGCAGGTCGCCGAGACCGGCGCCGAGAAGATCAAGATCGGCGTCGAAGACCTGCACGCCATCCTCGGACCCAGGAGATATGAAAACGAGCTGGCGCAGCGCACCTCCGTGCCCGGCGTCGCGACCGGGCTCGCCTGGACGCCGGTCGGCGGCGACATCCTGTTCATCGAGGCGTCGCGCGTGCCGGGCAGCGGCAAGCTGATCCTCACCGGACAGCTCGGCGACGTGATGAAGGAATCGGCGCAAGCGGCGCTGACGCTGTCGCGCTCGTTTGTCGGCGAGACGCTCGAGAAGAGCGACGTGCACATCCACGTGCCGGCCGGCGCCACGCCGAAGGACGGGCCGAGCGCGGGCGTGGCGATGTTCCTCGCCATCGTGTCGCTGCTCCTCGACGTGCCGGTGCGATCCGACGTCGCCATGACGGGCGAGATCTCGCTGCGCGGCCTGGTGCTGCCGATCGGCGGCGTGAAGGAGAAGACCCTGGCGGCGCTGCGCGCCGGCATCAAGACCGTGATGCTGCCCAAGCGCAATGAGAAGGACCTCGAGGACGTGCCGGCCGAAGCGAAGGAGAAGCTGGAGTTCGTGTTCCTCGAGCGTGTCGAGGACGCGATCAGGACGGCGATCGGGGAGCTGCCGAAGAAAGCGCGCCAGAAGGTGGCGTAGCGGCATCGCCGCCGACCGGCGGCGGCTCCAGAGCGCGCTTCATGCGCGAGGCGGGCCTGGCCGCGCGCGTGACGCAGCGAGAAGCGCTACTTCTGGACGCGGGGCTCGGCGGCGTCAGGGGTGCTGCTGCGCGCCGGCAGCGCGACTTGCGGCGCGGCCGGGGCGGGCTTGCGCAACGGCTGCGCGCGCTCGCTGCGAATTGGAATGCGGTCGAGCATCTGCAGCAGCGCACGCCTTTTCGCTTCACGACGTCGGGAGATGGACAACGGGCTTTCCTTTCCGAGAAAACAGCCTGCGGCGAGCGACGCGTGGATCCAAAGCGGGGGAAGAGTGAAGTGCTTGAACTTCTTTGTCGCCGGCCGGCTGAGCATTCCTTCGAACACAGCGCGTTGATTCTAGCGAACGGCGTCCCCATCTCGCATCTAGCACCGCCGCATAGGCGGCGAGGGCGCCCCGGCGGACAGAAAAGCGAACACAATCAGTTACATTTTTGAATTTTCGCAGCCGTAAAATCGCGCCGGTGAATAAGCCCCTGAAATCGCTCACTGTCCTTTGCGCCGCGGCGGCCGCCGTGGTCCTTTCGGCCTGCTCCACCAACCCGATCACCGGCCGCAGCCAGTTCATGGTGGTGCCCGAGAGCATGGCGATCAGCCAGTCCGCCGCCGCCTACAACAACATGATCGGCGGGCTCTCCAAGAAGCGGCAGGTCGAGACCGGGACGCCGCGCGCCGAGAAGCTGCGCGAGATCACCGACCGCCTGATCGCGCAGGCGGTGCGCTTCCGGCCCGATTCAGCGAAGTGGAATTGGGAAGTGCAGCTCATCAACGATCCAAAGACGGTGAACGCGTTCTGCATGGCCGGCGGCAAGATGGCCATGTATACCGGCCTCATCGAGAAGCTGAAGGCGACCGACGACGAGATCGCCCAGGTGATGGGCCACGAGATCGGACACGCGCTCGCCAACCACACGCAGGAGCGCATGTCGATCGCCTATAGCACCGGCGTCGGCACGCAGCTCGCCGCGATCGCGCTGGGTGCGCGTGACTCGACCGCGGCCCTGATGCAGATCGCCGCGGTGACCGCGATCCAGCTGCCCAACAGCCGCGAGAGCGAAAGCGAAGCCGACCAGATCGGCATCGAGCTCGCTGCGCGCGCCGGCTACGACCCGGCGGCGGCGGTCACGCTGTGGGAGAAGATGGGCAAGGCCTCCGAAGGCAAGGCGCCGCCGGAGTTCCTCTCCACCCATCCGTCGCCCGAGCATCGCCGCGATCGCCTGAAGGAGCTTGGCACCAAGGTCGAGCCGCTGTATGCCGCCGCGAAAAGCGCGCCGGAGCGCAATGCGCCGCACTTTCTCAACGCAGCCGAAGCGGCGAACGAGCGCGTGGTGTCGAAGCCTGGCGAGCTGACGCGCGAAGAGTACGCTTCGAAGGCGGCGCGTGAAGCCGAAACGATGACCTTCCTGTCCGAGCCGTTCGAGCGCTTCAAGCGCGGCGAGACGGTTCTCGACTGCAGCGTGCAATGCGGCTTCGCCTATTCGCGGCGCAAGGCCGAGTGGCGACGCTTGCACGAGAAGCAGCAATGGCGCGACCTCGCGGTGTCTGTCCTGCAGGTCGGTTACCTGAGCGACTACTCGTACTTCATGCTGGCCGAAGCGGCCAAGGGGCTCGGCCTCGCCCCGGCGGCGGCCGCGTACTACAAGCGCGCGGTCGATGCCGGGCGCGAATACGGGTGCAACGAGGATTGCGAAGGCTTCGAGGTGCAGAAGCGCTCGCGCTCCGCGCTCGCCAGCAAGTAGCCTGTCGTAGTTCTCCTGTCGCGACGCCCGCGTGCGACGTCGACGGCGCGCCACTTCCTGTTTGCGCTGTTTGGTACACCACGCCGCGGGCTGCAGCGATAGGCAGCGAACGCGCTCTGGGGCATGATGGCTTTGCGGGTGCGGGAAATGAAAGAGGGCACGTCCGCTAGAACGTGCCCTCCGGTGAAGCTCCTGCTTGGCGATCGGTCGGCGACGACACTCTGTTTGGCGCTACCGTGGACCGGCCCCTGGATCGGTCGGTCTCTCGGAGGGCGCTGCTAACACCGGGCTGGCCGCTCTACCGGTGCTGTCGATGATGACCGACAGCACAGTCGGCATCCTACGACCCCGGTCTCGTGTTTTCTGCGTTTCGTGCACTAGTCCACCAGGACTAGGACGCCTGCCGCGTGATCGTCCGCTTGGCGCAGGGACAATTCCTCGCGTACAGGAGGCTCCATGAGACAAGAAAGGCGCCGCACCATCCTGGTGGTAGACGACGAGCCCGCCATCCGCGAGCTTCTCAGGCTGCAGCTTTCCGCCGCCGGCTACGACGTCGTGCTCGCGCAGGATGCGGGCAGCGCGGCGCGCATGGTGCGAGATGCGCGCCCCGACCTGATGGTGGTGGACGCGCACATGCCGCATGTGAGCGGCCTGGATTTCGTTTCGGCGCTCATCACCGATTCCTCGATGCCCTGGGTGCCGGTCATCTTCATCACGGGCCGCTCGGAGTTGCGCAACGACGCCGAGGCGCTCGGCTCGGCGTGCCTGGTGAAGCCCTTCCTGTCTACGCGTCTGATCGAGCTCGTCGAGCGCGTGCTGCGTTCGCAGGAACGCCTCTACGCCGCAGCCGGGATCGGACACGGCGCCGGCGACAGCCACGCGCTCAACGTCGCCTAGCAGCCTGGATCCGTCTCTCAGGGGGTCACGCCTGCGCGACCAGCGGCCAGGCCGTGACATCGAAGTCTTCGCCCACGGCCACATGCACGAAGCCCCGCACATCGCGTAGCGAGCGCGTGACGTGGCCCTTGCCCTGCGTATCTTCGGCAAGGATGAGATCCCCGGGGCGGCAGATGCAGCGCGCCCCTTCGCTGCTTTCGAGCTCCAGGATTCCCGACGCGAGGAAGATGAGCTGACGTCGCGGCGCGTTGTGCAGGCCCTGCACATGCCCTTCGGGGGTCTCGCGGAAGAAGAGGGTGCCGGCCTCGAACGTGGCCGACATCGGGCGCTCGCCCTTCATCGGGATCTCGCGCACCTCGATGGCGGAGTGGCTCGACGGCTTGGTGAAGATTCGGATCAGTCGCATGGCCGCGCATGCTACTGCACACCGCACGACGTGAATCCGGCACTCGCCGCGAGATGAACCGTTCACTGCAGTTGCGACCGGGGCGCGATGCAATGCCTTTACGCATGCTGCTCGATGCCGTGACAGACACCTCGGTTACCCGGACCCTCGCGCTCGCCCTGCGCACCATCGGCAGCCTCGAGCGCCTTGCCGGGTATCTCGGCGCTTCGGAGGACCTGGTGATGGACTGGATCGAGGGCCGGCGCGACGCGCCGACGAGCGCTTATCTGCGCGCGCTGGATCTTGTCGCGCGCGGACCATTCGGCTCGCAACACTGACGTAATGCCCGCGTAATCCTCGTGTCATCTGTGACCCGTGTCGCGACGTCTTCCCACGACGTCGACGAAGGTCCATCGACAAATCTTGGCAATGACGACAGCGCGCTGCGGTGCATGGCGATATCGCGGGCGCCGGGGCTGCTGCAGAATGCTTTCCGAGCGGGAAATGACGAGGGCACGCCCGCTAGAACGTGCCCTCGGTGAAGCTCCTGCTTGGCGATCAGACGGCGACTACACTTTGTTTGGCGCTACCGTGGACCGGCCTCTCAATCAGGTCGGTCTCTCGGAGGGCGCTGGTAACAGCGTGTTGGCCACTCATCCAGACCCGTGTAGATGACGCTCTACACAGGTAAGCATCTTCCGACGAAGCTCTTTCGCACGCTATAGCCCGCGCGCCTGTTTGCGTAGTCCGTCCGGACTAGGCCGCCGCTTGACCCTCGTTTGATCCCTTTGTCCGCGTCGTGCCCGGTGGCGGACGCGCCGATAAGTGGCTGTTTCTCAAGTTCGCTAAGGTGCATGGGAATCGGGCGGGGGGCGGATGAACGGGGAAACGCTGTCGCGCGCGGACTTCGTCTGGCTGGTCGGCAGCCTGTGCCAGATCAATCGTCGTGCGTTCGAAGCCGGCCTGCTGCTGCAAGGCTTTCCCGCGCCGCATTCTCTGCGCCAGCTCCTCGAGGCACTCCATAGCCTCGGTTTCCGTACGGGAGCGTGCGCGATCGAGAAGGCGCCCCTTCCCTGCGTCGGATTCCTGAAAGGCGAAGCGCGACGGCCGGCGCTTATCGTCAAGGCGCACGGGCCGGAGCTCCTTTACTTCGAAGCCGGCAGCCAAAGCGCGCAAAGCGGGGCGCTCGAGCGCTTCGAGCCCCAGGCGATCCTCGCGCGCCACGAGGAGCGCGAGGAGAACGAAACCCGCGCATTCGGCTTCCGCTGGTTCTGGCAGGAGCTGCTCAAGCACCGCGCCGTGTGGCGCGACGTGCTTGCCGCCTCGCTCTTCATCCAGCTGATCGGGCTCGCGACGCCGCTTTTCACGCAGGTGGTGATCGACAAGGTGGTGGTGCACCAGACGTCGAGCACGTTGATCGCCATCGGCCTGGGCCTCGCCATGTTTCTCGCTTTCAACGCGGTGATGAGCTGGCTGCGCCAATACCTCGTGCTGCACACGGGCAACCGCGTCGACGCCGTGCTCGGCAGCCAGGTGTTCCGGCACCTGCTGCGCCTGCACCTGCCGTACTTCGAGCACCGGCCGACGGGCACGCTGATCGCGCGCGTGCATGCCGTGGAGACGATCCGGGAGTTCATGGCCGGGGCGGCGGTCTCGCTTGTCCTCGATCTGCCCTTCCTCGCCGTGTTTCTCGCCGTCATGTTCTGGTACAGCTGGCAGCTGACGCTGATCGCGCTCGCCCTGCTGACGCTGCTGAGCGCCCTTTCGATTGCCGTGGTGCCGACGCTGCGCTCGCGCATCAACCGGCAGTTCCTGCTCGGCGCTCGCAACCAGGCCTTCCTCACGGAATACGTTGCCGGCATCGAGACGGTGAAGTCGCTGCAGATGGAGCCGCGGCTGCAGGACCGCTACGACGAGCTTCTCGCCAGCTATCTTTCGGCGGGCTTCGAAACCCGCCAGCTCTCCAACACATACAACGTCGTCGCAAACGCGCTCGAGCAGGTCATGACGATCGCGATTCTCTGCGCGGGCGCGCTGATCGTCATGAAGAACGACGGCTTCACCATCGGCATGCTCGTCGCCTTCCAGATGTTTGCGAACCGCTTGTCGCAGCCGATGCTGCGCCTGGCCGGCTTGTGGCAGGAGTTCCAGCAAGCGTCGATCGCCGTCAAGCGGCTGGGCGACATCATGGACGCGCCCGCCGAGCCGCACGCCCTGACGCCTTCGCGCGCCGCGGACGCACGAGGCGAGATCCGCGTCGAGGCGCTCTCCTTCCGCTACTCGCCCGAGCATCCGTTCCTGTACCGGCAGCTCAGCGTGGCGCTCAAGCCAGGCAGGCTGACCGTGCTCACCGGCCCGTCCGGCTGCGGCAAGAGCACGCTGGCCAAGCTGCTGCTCGGCTTCTACCAGCCAAGCGACGGTCGCATCACGATCGACGGCCGCGACATCCGCCACCTTTCGGCCAACGAGCTGCGGCAGTTCTTCGGCGTGGTCCCGCAGGAAACCTATCTCTTCAGCGGCTCGATCCACGAGAACCTGCTCGCTGCCGATCCGAACGCGACCTTCGAGCAGGTGCGACAGGCGTGCCGCATCGCCGAGATCCACGACTTCATCGAGCGGCTGCCGCAAGGCTATGAAAGCGCGCTCGGCGAGCACGGCGTAGGACTCTCCGGCGGGCAGAAGCAGCGCCTCGCCATCGCGCGCGCGCTCCTCAAGCGCCCGCGGGTGCTGATCTTCGACGAAGCGGCGAGCAACCTCGACGCACAGACCGCCGAGCGCTTTGCGCAGACGGTGAACCGCCTGAAGGGCAGGGCGACGATCCTTTTCATCGCGCACCAGCTGCCGCGTGGGCTGCAGGTCGACGAGGTGTTCACGCTGAGCGGCGAAAAGGCGACGCAGATGCGCGTCGTCGACGAGGTCCAGACGTGAACCTGCTCGTTGACCCGGCCGATTTTTCGCCGCCGCTGCTGCGCATCCAGGAGCGGCCGCCGGCGCCGCTCGCGCGCTGGACGCTGCGGGTCCTTCTCCTCCTCGTCGCCGCGGTCGGGCTGTGGGTGACATTCGCGCGCCTGGACATCGTCGCGGTCGCCGACGGCAAGCTCGTGCCATCGAGCTACCTGAAGATCGTGCAGCCGGCCGAGCAGGGCATCGTCAAGCAGATCCTGGTCAAGGAGGGCGAGAAGGTGCGCGCAGGCCAGGTCCTGATCCGCATGGATGCCGCGCTGACGGATGCCGACGTGAAGGCGATCGAGATCGAGTACGCCAACAAGCGGCTCGCGCTGCGCCGCATCGACGCGCAGCTTTTCGGCAAGCCACTGACAAGGCAGGCGGGAGAGCTCGCGGAGCTCTATGCGCCGGTGAGCGCGCAGCACGCGGCGAACGTGCGCGCCTACGAGAACGCGCTCGCGCAGGAAAAGGCGCTGCTCGAGAAGGCGCGCCATGACCTGCAGGGCGCGCAGGCCACGCGGGCGAAGCTCGAGCAGGTGCTGCCGCATTACCTCGAGCAGGAGAAGGCCTTCGAGAAGCTGGCGAAGGACGGCTTCGCCGGCCGCATCCTGTACACGGACAAGCAGCGCGAGCGGATCGAGAAGGAGCAGGACCTGCGCACGCAGGAATTCACGATCGGCGCCAATCGCGCGCTGATCGAGCAGTCGGAGCAGAAGATCGCGCAGATCACGGCCGACTACCGCCGGCAACTGCAGGCCGAGCGCGTGGAGGTCGCGTCGCAGCTCGAAAGGGCGAAGCAGGAGCTCACCAAGCTTGCGCACCGGCACGAGCTGCTCGAGCTGCGCGCGCCGCAGTCGGGCACCGTTAAGGATCTCGCCACGCATACGGCGGGCACCGTCGCGGCGCCCGGAACGATCCTGATGACGCTGGTGCCTGATGGCGACAGCCTGGTGGCGGAGATCTGGGTCTCGAACCAGGACGTCGGGTTCGTGCGCGAAGGCCAGCGCGCCCAGCTCAAGCTGGCGGCATTCCAGTTCCAGAAATACGGACTGCTGCAGGGCCGGGTGCTGCACGTGAATGCCGACGCCACCGAAGCGCCTTCGCCCAATACGCGCTCCGACGCGCTGACCGGGCGCGACCGGCCGATGGGCCCGCTTGCCTTCCGCGCGCTCGTCGAGCTGGAGAGCCAGGAGCTGAGCTCCGACGGCGTGCGCTATGCGCTGCAGCCCGGCATGCAGGTGGCGGGCGAGATTCACCTCGGCACGCGCTCGATCCTCGAGTACCTGCTCTCGCCCGTGCAGCAGGCCTTCCACGACGCGGCGCGCGAACGCTAAGCGGGTTTGGCCAGGATATTCAGCAATTCTTCCTGGGCGGAGCGCCCCTTCGCCCCTTTGCGCGGACGCAGGCGCTCGTAGGTGCCGTCCGCGCCCATCTGCCACGCCTGCATGTTGTCTTCCAGGTAGGGCAGCAGGCCTTCGCGGATCACGCGGCGCTTGAGATTCGCATCGAGCACGGGGAAGCACAGCTCGATGCGGCGGAAGAAATTGCGCGCCATCCAGTCGGCGCTGGCGAGATAGACGTCCTCGGCGCCGCCGTTCTCGAAATAGAACACGCGGGAATGCTCGAGGAAGCGTCCGACCACCGAGCGCACGCGGATGTTGTCCGACACGCCTTCCATGCCGGGCCGCAGCGCGCATACGCCGCGCACGATGAGGTCGATCTTCACCCCCGCGCTCGAGGCGGCGCACAGCTCCTCGATGATCTGTTCCTCGAGCAGCGCGTTCATCTTGGCGATGATGCGCGCGGGTTTGCCTTCGCCGGCCAGCCGCGCCTCGTTGCGGATGGCGGCCACGAGCCGCTTGTGCAGCGTGAAGGGCGACTGCCAGACATGCTTCAGGCGTCCCGCGCGCCCGAGGCCGGTCAGCTGCTGGAACACCTCGGCCACATCGGTGCAGAGCTCGTCCTGGGCGCTGAAGAGGCCGAAGTCGGTGTACTGGCGCGCGGTCGCCGGGTGATAGTTCCCGGTCGCCAGGTGGGCATAGCGGCGCAGCACGCCTTCCTCGCGGCGCACGATGAGCGACATCTTGGCGTGCGTCTTGTGCCCGACGACGCCGTAGATCACGTGCGCGCCCACCTCTTCCAGGCGCGCCGCCCAGTTCATGTTGGCTTCCTCGTCGAAACGCGCCATCAGCTCGACCACCACGGTGACTTCCTTGCCGCGGCGCGCGGCATCGACGAGGATCTCCATCAGCTCGGAATCGGTTCCGGTGCGGTAGACCGTCTGCTTGATGGCGATCACGTTCGGGTCGTTGGCCGTCGTGCGGATGAAGTCGATCACCGGCAGGAACGACTGGAACGGATGGTGCAGCAGCACGTCCTGCTTCTTCAGCACCTCGAACATATCCGGCGCGTCGAGCGCGGGCGGCAGGCCCGGCGTGAAGGCCGCGTACTTGAGCGCCGGCCGCTCGACCTGGTCCGGCACCTCGCGCAGGCGATAGAGGTTGACCGGCCCCTCGACGCGGTAGAGATCCGGCTCGCGCAGGCCGAACTGCTGCAGCAGGAACTCCACCATGCCGAGGGAGCAGTTGTCCGCCACTTCCAGCCGCACGGCGTCGCCGAAGTGGCGGTGCAGCAGCTCGCCCTGCAGCGCGGTGTGCAGGTTCTTGATCTCTTCCTCGTCGACGAAGAGGTCGGAATTGCGCGTCACGCGGAACTGGTAGCAGCCGATCACGTTCATGCCGGAGAAAAGCTCGCCGACGTGCGCGTGGAGGATCGAGGAGAGGAACACGAACTGGTATTCGGGCGCGCCGTGGCCCTGCGGCAGGCGGATGAGGCGCGGCAGCGCGCGCGGCGCCTGCACGATCGCGGCGCGGGAGCTGCGCCCGAAAGCATCGCGGCCCTGCAGCTCGACCGCGAAGTTGAGGCTCTTGTTGAGCACGCGCGGAAAGGGATGCGCGGGATCGAGCCCGATCGGCGTCAGCACCGGCAGCAGCTCGCGGAAGAAATAGTCCCTGATCCATTGCCGCTGCGCCGCGCTCCATTCCTCGCGCCGCGGGAAGACGATGCCCTCGCGGGCGAGCGAAGGCAGCACGACCTCGTTCAGCAGCTTGTACTGGTCGGCGACCAGCGCGTGCGCTTCCCGGCTCACCGCCTCGAACACCTCGGCGGCGCTGCGCGCGTCCGGGCCCGAGTCGTGCAGCCCGAGCTTGATCGACTCCTTCAGCCCGGCGACACGGATCTCGAAGAACTCGTCGAGATTCGACGACACGATGGTGATGAAGCGCAGCCGCTCGAGCAGCGGCACCGAGTCGTCGGCCGCCTGCGCCAGCACGCGGCGGTTGAAGGCGAGGATGCCGAGCTCGCGGTTGACGAACTGCGTCGGCGTCGCGATGCGGCGGTTCATGGCGCGATCGATTCTAGTCGTTCCGTGTTACCGTTCCGCGCAGCATGCAGCGCCAGGAAACCCTCGCCGCGGTGGATCTCGGCTCGAACAGCTTTCATCTGCTGATCGGACGCGTGGTGGATCGCCAGATCTACCCCCTGGACGCGGTGCGCGAGGTGGTGCGCCTGGGCGGCGGCCTGACGGCTGACAAGCGCATCGACCGCGCGACCCAGGCTTCGGCGCTCGAGGCGCTCGCCAAGTTCGCCGAGCGCCTGCGCGGCTTTCCGCGCCAGGGCGTGCGCGCGGTCGGCACCAACGCGCTGCGCGTGGCGAAGAACGGCTCGCAGTTCCTCAAGGAGGCGCGCGCGGCGCTCGGCTTCCCCATCGAGGTCATCTCGGGCCGGGAAGAGGCCCGCCTCATCTATCTCGGCGTGGCGCACGCGCTGCCGGCGTCGGCGGCGCGCCGGCTGGTGGTCGACATCGGCGGCGGCTCGACCGAATTCATCATCGGCACCGGCGTCGAGCCGCAGCTCACCGAATCGCTCTACATGGGCTGCGTGAGCTACAGCCTGCGTTTCTTTCCCGGCGGCAAGATCGACAAGCAGCGCCTGAAGGCCGCCGAGCTCGCGGCGCGGCAGGAGCTGGCGAGCATCGTGCGCACTTACCGCGACGCCGGCTGGGAGGAGGCGGTCGCGTCCTCGGGCACGGCGCGCTCGATCGAGAACATCCTGCGCGAGAACGGCTTTGCCGCCGAAGGCATCACGCGCGACGGCCTCGAGCGCCTGCGCAGCGCGCTCATCAAGGACGAGGAAGCGGATCCGGACCATCTGGCCGGCCTGCGCGCCAACCGCGCGCCGGTGCTGCCGGGGGGCGTGGCGATTCTCAAGGCGGTGATGGACGAGCTTGGCATCGCCTCCGTGAAGGTGTCGGACGCCGCGCTGCGCCACGGCGTGCTGTATGACCTGCTCGGCCGCTTCGAGCATCGCGACATGCGCGAGGCGACAGTGGCGGAGTTCATGCGGCGCTACCACGTCGACGCGCCTCAGGCGGAGCGGGTGCGCAAGCTCGCGCTCACCATCTACGAGGCGCTCAGCCCGGGGGCCGACCGCGAGGAAGACGCCGATCGCCTGATGCTCGAGTGGGCGGCGCGCCTCGCCGAGATCGGCCTGTCCATCGCGCATGCGCAGTACCACAAGCACTCCGCCTACGTGCTTTCGAATGCCGACATGCCCGGGTTCTCGCGCATGGAACAGGCGCGGCTCTCGCGCATCGTGCTCGCGCACCGCGGCAAGCTCGCCAAGATGCACGACGAGGGGCTCGACGGCGCGGACTGGAAGCTGGTGTTTGCGCTGCGCACCGCCTCGCTCATCCTGCGCAGCCGCAGCGATGCGCGCCTGCCTTTCCTGCGCGTTGCCGCCGACAGCGGCGGCTTCGCGATCGACTTGCCGCAATCCTGGCTCGATGAGAACGCGCTCTCCGCCGCCGCCCTGGAGTCCGAAACGGACCGCTGGAAGGCCGTCGGCATGAAGCTCGCCGTGACCGGCCTGTCGGACAAGAAAGTCTCCGTCCTAAAGCAGGTCGGCTGACACCACCGCCTTGACGAGGGTGGGGTGGCCGCTTTCCAGCCACCATGCGCCGGCCTTGGGCAGCCGCCATTCGCTCGCCTGCCCGGAAACCAGATAGGCGAGCGCGCGCCCGAGATCCGGCTGGTGCCCGACGACGATCACGGTCCCGCCGGCGGCGGGCCAGCCGGCTGCCTTGACGATCGCTTCGACCGACGCGCCAGGCGCCAGGCGCTCGACCGTGCGGATCCTGGCGCCGAGCGCTTCGGCGGTTTCCTGCGCGCGCACGGCGGGGCTCGCGATCAGCTCGAAATCCTTCGGCAGGCGCTCGAGCAGCCATTGCGCGACGCGCGCTGCCTGCTTGTGGCCTTTCTTCGTCAGCTTGCGCGCGAGGTCCGGCGAGCCGTCTTCGGCATCGGCGTGGCGCCAGAGGATCAGGTCCATCCGGCTAGTATAAAATCCGCCCCTCTGCACCGACAGGCGCGTAGCTCAGCTGGTTAGAGCACTACCTTGACATGGTAGGGGTCGTTGGTTCGAGTCCAATCGCGCCTACCAAGCCTCCCCGATCGAGCGTGACGGAAGTCCGCTTGCCGAGCACTTTCCTTCCCCGGCTGAGCCGTCAGGACTATGTCCATGGCTCCTGCCGTCGTCCTGGCGGGCGTACGGTCGCTCCAAGCAATAACTTTCGGGAGGACCGATGGACGAAAGGCCGAGCGTCGTCGTGATCGACCACGATGCTTCCGTGCGCAAGCTCCTGCACGTGCATCTGGCGATTGCCGGCTACAAAGTCCTTTGCGCGCAGGATGCCATCGGCGGCGGCCATCTGGTGGCGCAAGCTTCGCCCTGCCTCGTCGTGTGCGATGCGAACCTTCCTTACATGAACGGCTACGAGTTCGTTTCGGCGCTGCGTTCGGACCCGCTGACGCGAGAGATCCCGGTCATCCTGCTCACGATAAAAGGCGAGACCCATCACGATGCGCAAAGGCTGGGCATCGTGGCGTCCCTGAAGAAGCCCGTGCGCCCCGAGAGGCTGCTCGAGCTCGTCGGCGGCATCGGGTCCGCCGCAGCCTGGCCGCGCGGCGCGCACCGGATAGCGAAAACGTCGGCGCGCGCCGCGTCCTAGCCCTGGAAGCGCGCGTCGCAAGCTTCATAATCGAACCCTCGCACGCTCTCGGGGGGTCCATGAAGCTCCTGACCGCAGTCCTTTTCAGCCTCATCAGTGCCGCGGCGCTGGCGCAGCAATATCCGGCGCGCCCGATTCAGCTCGTGATCCCGATTCCGCCCGGTGGCGCACCCGATATCGCCGGACGCGTGCTCGCGCAGAAGCTCTCCGAGCAGATGGGCCAGCCGGTCGTGGTGGAGAACAAGGTCGGGGCGAACGGCAACATCGCCTCGGAGTACGTCGCACGCTCGACGCCCGACGGCTACACGCTGGCCCTCATCGCCGACAGCCAGGTGGTGATCAACCCGCACCTGTACTCGAAGATGAGCTTCGATCCGATGAAGGATCTCCTGCCGGTGCATACGGCGGCGGCGAACCAGTTCGTGCTGGCGATCAACCCTTCCCTGCCGGCGAAGACCTTCCCGGAGTTCATCGAATACGCGAAGAAGGCGAACCCGCCGCTCGCCTACGCCTCCGGCGGCAACGGCAGCCAGCACCATCTGACGATGGAAATGCTCAAGCGTCGCGCCGGTATCGAGCTCCTGCACGTGCCCTTCAAGGGCGGCTCGCCCGCTACGCAGGCGACCGTGGCGGGCGACACCGCGGCGATGTGGGCCGGGAGCTCGAACGCCGGCCAGATAAAGCAGGGCAAGCTGCGCGCGCTCGCCGTCTCGGGCGCCAAGCGCTCGGCGCAGTACCCGGACCTGCCGACGATCGGCGAGTTCTATCCGGGCTTCGCGAACTCGATCTGGCTCGGCGTCTTCGGTCCGGTCGGGCTTCCCGAGCCGGTGCTGACGAGGCTGCGCGAGGAAATCAAGCGCGCGCTCGAATCACCCGACGTCAAGCAGCGCTTCAATAGCGCCGGCGGTCTCGAGCCGCTCGTGCTGCCGCAGCAGGAATTCGCCGCGCTGATCCAGCACGATTATGAAAAGTACGGCAAGGCCGTGAAGGACATCGGGCTCAAGCTTGACTAGATCTTGAAGTGCTCCCGCGTTTCGGGAGCGAAGACGTCTTCCATGCGCAGGTGCTTTTTCGCTACGCCTTGCTGGTAGGCGTAGCGAAAGAAGGCTTCGAGCGTCGGCCGGTTGGGTTCCACGCCGTACGGCCAGAAATCCTCGCCGGCGAGCGTGCGCCACTGCCGCGCGTGGTCCGGCACCCACGGCAGCGGCAGGTGGGAAAGCCCGAACTCCTGCACCCGCGCGAGACTGCGCCGCTTGGCTTCCTCGAATGCCTTGAAGAGGTTCATCGCGATCCAGCGATTCGCCTCGTAGGCATCGCGGCGCAGGACGATTACGTGCATGATCGGGAAGATGCGCGTCTTCTTCCAGTACTCGGCTTCCGCTGAGCGGTAGTCCTTGAACAGGCGCGGCGCCGGCACCTCGCGCGCCGACATGACGGCATCGATCTCGCCTTTGTCGAGCATGCCGACGAGCGTCTTGTCCGCGTGGCGCTCGATCTTCACGCCCGCCGGAAGCTTGAGCTCGACTTTCTCGATGCGGCCGGGCTGTCGCACGCCGGCCTGCACCCAGTGGATCTTCGCCAGATCGACGCCGTACTCGTCCGTGAGCATGCCGCGCACGAAGATGCCGGCGGTCTGCGCCCATTCCGGAATGCCGACGCGGCGTCCCTCGAGATCCTTCGGCGTGCGGATCGGCGAGCCCTCGGGCACGTAGAGCGCCGAATGGCGGAAGACGCGGGAAACGAACACCGGGAGGGCGATGATCTGCGGGCGGTCCTCCGAGAGGAGCGAGACCACCTTGCCGAACGACATCTCCGAGGCCTGCCATTCGCGGAACTTGGTGAAGCGGTAGAAGATCTCCTCGATCTCCAGCTCGAGGGGGATCAGGTCGATGCCCGCCGGGCGGACGGCACCGGAAAGGACATCTCGCACATGGTCGTAGGCATTGCACGCGAGCGAAAGCGAGATATTCATCGTGCTAGTATGCGGCCTTCGCGCGCAATGCCCAATATCCGTCTCCCCGACGGCTCATCGAAGTCGTTTCCACAACCCGTCACCGTAGCCGAGATCGCGCAGGCGATCGGCGCCGGCCTCGCGCGCGCAGCGCTCGGCGCACGCGTGGACGGCAAGCTGGTTGATCTTAGTTACAGGATAGAGAAGGACGCGGACGTCGCCATCGTCACGGAGAGGGATGCGGACGCGAACGATCTCCTGCGCCATTCGACGGCGCACCTGCTCGCGCACGCCGTGAAGGAGCTTTTCCCCGAAGCGCAAGTGACGATCGGTCCGGTGATCGAAAACGGCTTCTACTACGACTTCTCGTACAAGCGCCCCTTTACGCCCGAGGACCTGCAGGCGATCGAGAAGCGCATGCACGAGATCGCGGCGCGCAACATCCCGGTCGAACGCCGCGAGATGGCGCGCGACGATGCCGTCCAGTTCTTCCTCAAGCAGGGAGAAAAGTACAAGGCCGAGATCATCGCCTCCATCCCGGACAAGGAGGCGATCTCGCTGTACGGGCAGGGCAACTGGGTCGACCTGTGCCGCGGCCCGCACGTGCCGTCGACGGGGAAGCTCAAGCACTTCAAGCTGATGCGCGTCGCCGGCGCGTACTGGCGCGGCGACTCGAAGAACGAGATGCTCCAGCGCATCTACGGCACCGCCTGGGCGAAGAAGGAAGACCAGGAGGCGTACCTGAAGATGCTGGAGGAGGCCGAGAAGCGCGACCACCGGCGCCTGGGCACCCAGCTCGACCTCTTTCACATGCAGGAAGAAGCGCCGGGCCTCGTGTTCTGGCACCCGAAGGGCTGGCAGCTCTGGCAGCAGGTCGAACAGTACATGCGGCGCGTTTACCGCGAGAACGGTTACCAGGAGGTGCGCGGACCGCAGATCCTCGACAAGAGCCTGTGGGAGCGTACCGGGCACTGGGAGAACTTCAAGGACAACATGTTCACCACTTCATCGGAGAACCGCGACTACGCGATCAAGCCGATGAATTGCCCGGGGCACATCCTCATCTACAACAAGGGCGTGAGGAGCTACCGCGAGCTGCCGCTGCGCTACGGCGAATTCGGCTCGTGCCACCGCAACGAGCCTTCGGGCGCGCTGCACGGGCTGATGCGCGTGCGCGGCTTCGTGCAGGACGACGGCCACATCTTCTGCACCGAGGACCAGATCCTCGGCGAATGCGTCGCGTACACGGCGCTCCTGCAGAAGGTCTACAGCGACTTCGGCTTCAGCGTGGGCGACATCATCTACAAGGTGTCGACCCGTCCCGCCAAGCGCATCGGCGCCGATGAAATCTGGGACAAGGCCGAAAAAGCGCTGATGCAGGCACTCGACCGGTCCGGGGTGAAGTACCAGATGTCGCCCGGCGAGGGCGCCTTTTACGGTCCGAAGATCGAGTACTCGCTGAAGGACGGCATCGGCAGGGTATGGCAATGCGGCACCATGCAGGTCGACTTCAGCATGCCGGGGCGCCTGGGCGCCGAATACGTGGCGCAGGACAACAGCCGGCGCACCCCGGTGATGCTGCACCGGGCGATCGTCGGCTCGATGGAGCGCTTCATCGGCATCCTGATCGAGCACTACGCCGGGGCATTCCCGCTCTGGCTGGCGCCGGTGCAGGCCGTGGTGCTGAACATCACCGAGCGTCAGGCGGCGTACGCCGAGGAAGTCGTGCAGCGGCTGCGAGCGGAGGGGTTTCGCGTCGGCGCCGATCTGCGGAACGAGAAAATCTCCTACAAAATCCGCGAGCACAGCCTGCTGAAGCTGCCCTACCAGCTCGTTGTCGGCGACAAGGAAGTGGAGGCCGGCGCGGTGGCGGTGCGCACGCGCAGCGGCGAGGACCTCGGCGCCATGCCGCTCGACGGCCTCATCGCCCGCCTGCGGTCGGAAATGCCGTTTGGACGGTAGCCGCAGGGCGGGAAAATCGATAAAATTCTGAAACATAGGTGGCCGTGCGCCGCGCCCGGGAGCATTCCCCGGGGTCTCGCAGCAGCACGGCTGTTTTTTTCAACGTACTGAGGAGCTTTTCACTCATCGCACTCGAAAGATCGCAGCGCATCAACCGGGAAATCACCGCCCCGGAGGTGCGACTCGTAGCGGAAAACGGTGACCAGTTAGGCATCAAGTCGGTTTCGGACGCGCTGCGGCTGGCCGAAGAATCAAACGTGGATTTGGTCGAGATCGCACCGCTCGCGGTGCCGCCGGTCTGCAAGCTGATGGACTACGGAAAGTTCCGCTACCGCGAGCAGAAGAAAGCGCACGAGGCGAAGCTCAAGCAGAAGCAGATCCAGGTCAAGGAAATCAAGTTCCGGCCGGGAACGGACGAGGGCGATTACAAGATCAAGCTCGCGAAGCTCACGCAGTTCCTCGAGGAAGGCGACAAGGCGAAGGTCACCTTGCGCTTCCGCGGCCGCGAGATGGCGCACAAGGAGTTCGGCGAGCGGTTGCTCGAGCGAGTGCGCAAGGAGCTGGATCCGGTCGGCCTGGTCGAGCAGTTTCCGCGGCTCGAGGGTCGGCAGATGGTGATGGTGCTGGCGCCGAAGAAGAAGGCGGTGCCGGAGAAGAAGGAGAAGGCGCCTAAAGCAGAAAAGGCGGAAAAGGCAGCAAAGCCGAGCCAGGAGCCCAAGAAGGCGCCGTCGGCAAAGCCCGCGGCGGCTTAGGCTACCCGGGAAAACAAGTGATTGCCGCGGCTTGAAGTCCCCACGGGTGTGGGGCGCCCGGCGTCAAGCTAAAAGAGGGAAAGTCGTATGCCGAAGATGAAGTCCAAACGGGGCGCGGCGAAGCGCTTCAAGATCCGCGCGAGCGGCAGCATCAAGCGCGGCGGCGCGTACAAGCGCCACATCCTGACCAAGAAGAGCACCAAGCGGAAGCGCCAGATGCGCAAGCGCAGCGCCGTGAATCACACCAACACGGCCGCCGTCCGCGCGATGCTGCCGTACTCGTCGTAAGGAGCGCGCCATGCCAAGAGTAAAGCGTGGAGTAACGGCGCGCGCGCGCCACAAGAAAGTCCTCAAGCAGGCCAAGGGATTCCGCGGCCGCCGCAAGAACGTCTACCGCGTCGCCAAGCAGGCGGTGATGAAGGCCGGGCAGTACGCCTATCGCGACCGCCGCAACAAGAAGCGCACGATCCGCGCGTTGTGGATTGCGCGCATCAACGCCGCGGTGCGCGAGCTGGGCATGAGCTACAGCACGTTCATGGCGGGCCTGAAGCGCGCGCAGATCGACATCGATCGCAAGGTGCTTGCCGACCTGGCGGTGCAGGACAAGGCGGCCTTCGCCAAGATCGCCACCCAGGTCAAGGCCAGCCTGGCGCATTGAGTCTCGAAGCCATCGTCCAGCGGGCGCTTGCGGAGTTCGAGGCGGCGCCCGATGCGGCGTCGCTCGAGAACACGAAGGCGCGTTACCTCGGTAAAGGCGGCGAGCTCGCCGCCTTTCGCCCTTCCGGCACGCCCGAAGAACGCCGCGCCGCGGGCGCTGCCTTCAACGCCGCCAAGCAACGCGTCGAGGCGGCGCTCGAAGCACGTCGCGCGGCGCTCGCCGACGCCAAGCTCAACGCCAGGCTTGCCGAGCAAGCGCTCGACATCACGCTGCCGGCGCGCGGCCGCGGCCGCGGCAGCGTGCACCCGGTGATCAGCACCTGGCAGCGGATCGAGGCGATCTGGCGCTCGCTCGGCTTCGCGGTCGCCGACGGCCCGGAGATCGAGACCGACTGGTTCAGCTTCACCGCGCTCAACAATCCGGAGAACCATCCGGCGCGCTCGATGCAGGACACCTTCTACGTCGACCTGAAGGACGAGAAGGGGCTGCCGCTGTGCCTGCGGCCGCACACCAGCCCGATGCAGGTGCGCTACGCGCAGATGCACCAGCCGCCGATCAAGGTCATCGCGCCGGGACGCACCTACCGCGTCGACTCGGATGCGACGCATTCGCCGATGTTCCATCAGGTCGAATGCCTCTGGATCGACGAGGACATCAGCTTCGCCGACCTGAAGGGCGTGTACACGGCGTTCCTGCGCCGCTTCTTCGAGAACGACGACCTCGAGCTGCGCTTCCGTCCGTCGTACTTCCCGTTCACCGAGCCCTCGGCCGAGATCGACATGAAGCTGAAGGGGCGGTGGCTGGAGATTTCCGGCTCGGGGCAGGTGCATCCGAGCGTCGTGCGCAATTTCGGCCTCGATCCCGAGCGCTACATCGGCTTCGCCTTCGGCTCGGGCCTCGAGCGCCTGACGATGCTGCGCCATGGCATCGAGGACCTGCGCCTTTTCTTCGACGGCGACCTGCGCTTCCTCGCGCAGTTCTCATGAACGTTCCCGAGAGCTGGCTGCGCAGCTTCTGCAATCCGTCGATGTCCGGCGCGGAGCTCGCCGAGCGCCTGACCATGGCCGGGCTGGAAGTCGAAGCCTACGCGCCGGTCGGGCCGCACTTCAGCGGCGTCGTCGTCGGGGAGGTCCTCTCGGTCGAGCGCCATCCCAACGCGGACAAGCTCACCGTCTGTACCGTCGACGCCGGCGGCGAGAACGTGCGCGTGGTTTGCGGAGCGCCGAACGTGCGAGTCGGCATGAAGGCGCCGCTCGCGAAAGTCGGCGCCCAGCTCCCCGGCATGGCGATCAGGAAGACGACGCTGAGAGGCGTCGACAGCGCGGGCATGCTGTGCTCGGCGCGCGAGCTGGGCCTGTCCGACGATCATTCGGGGCTGCTCGAGCTGGAAGGCCGGCCGGGAACGGATGCGCGCACGGCGCTCGAGCTCGACGACTATGTCTTCACGCTGAAGCTCACGCCGAACCGCGCGGACGCGCTTTCGGTGCTTGGCGTCGCGCGCGAGGTCGCCGCGCTTACGGGTGCACCGCTCGAATTGCCGACCATCCCTGCCGTGCCGGCCAAGAGCGCTGCGAGGCATCCGGTGCGCATCAGTGCGCCCGAAGGCTGCGGACGATTCACCGGGCGCGTCATCCGCGGCGTGAATGCCGCGGCCGCGACCCCGCAGTGGATGAAGCGGCGCCTCGAGCGCGCCGGCCAGCGATCGATCTCGGCGCTGGTCGACGTCACAAACTACGTGATGCTCGAGCTCGGCCGCCCCCTGCACGTCTACGACCTCGACAAGCTGCGCGGGCCGATCGACGCGCGCTGGGGCCGCCAGGGCGAGAAGGTGCTCCTCCTCAACGAGCAGGAAGTGGAAGTCGATCCCTGGGTGCTGTGCATCGCCGACGATTCGGGCGCGATCGGCCTCGGCGGCATCATGGGCGGCGAGAGCACGAAGGCGGACGAAGCGACCACGCGCAACGTGTTCCTCGAATCGGCATTCTTCTGGCCCGAGGCGATCGCCGGGCGCGCGCGCCGCTACAACTTCGCGAGCGATGCCTCGCATCGCTTCGAGCGCGGCGTCGACTTCAACAACAACGTCGATGGCATCGAGCGTGCCACGCGGCTCGTCCTCGATATCTGCGGCGGTGAGCCCGGCCCGACGCAGGACCTGGTCGAGCGGCTGCCGCAGCGGCCAGCGGTGCGCATGCGCGTTGCGCGCGCGCAGAAGGTGATCGGCATGCCGCTTTCGGCGGACGAGATGGCGCATTGCTTCCAGCGCCTTTCGCTCCCGCACACCAAGGAAGGCGACGCCTTCGTGGTGATGCCGCCCAGCTATCGCTTCGATCTCGCGATCGAGGAAGACCTGATCGAGGAGGTGGCGCGCATCTACGGCTTCGAACGCATCGCGGCGCACCCGCCGCGCACGCCGGCGATCTTCCTGGAGGTGCCGCAATCGCGCCGCGACGTGCATGCATTGCGCGAGCGGCTGGCGGCGGCGGATTACCGCGAGGTCGTCAACTTCAGTTTCGTCGAGCCGCACTGGGAGCTGGATTTTGCCGGCGAGGCGAATCCGGTGAGGCTGCTCAATCCGATTGCGAGCCAGCAATCGGTGATGCGCACCTCGCTCATGGGATCGCTGGTGGCGAATGTGCGCTACAACCAGGCGCGCAAGGTCGACAGGATCCGCGTTTTCGAGGCGGCGCGCGTCTTCCTGCGCGACCCGCAGGCCGCGGACGGACCGCTCGCCGTTCGAGGCCTGCGGCAGCCGATGCGCATCGCCGGCGCGGCTTACGGACCGGCGGAGCAGCCCTGGGGCGCTTCGCCGCGGCTCGTCGATCTCCTGGACGTGAAGGGCGATGTCGAGAACCTGGCGCGACCGCTCGAGTTGCGTTTCGAGGCGGCGCCGCATCCGGCTTTCCATCCCGGCAGGTCGGCGCGCATCCTGGTCGAAGGGCGGGCCGCCGGCTGGATTGGCGAGCTGCACCCGCGCTGGCAGCACAAGTACGAGCTGGCGCGCCCGGTG
>DATDCR010000377.1:0-2164 GCA_036524215.1 Burkholderiales bacterium | reverse complement strand
GCGACGAGGATCACCGAATTCTCGTTGCCGCCTTCGCGCAGGGCCGGAGTACCCGCCACTGGCTTATCTTTTTCCTTGAGGCCTTCAGGAAATGCGGTCTTGAACTTTCCGGTGAGCCGCACGGCGAGCGGCAGCGATTTGCCCGAAGGCTTGAACGCGCGCGTCGATTCGTCGCCCGACTTGGTCGCATTCGCGTTGTCGACCAGCATGGAATTCGCCGAGCTGCGCACGAGGTCGGTCGCCTTGAGGCCTTCCGGCGGCTTCACTTCGAACGCGCCGCCGAACGCATAGAGGAGCGTCTCGATCGAGCCGGTGACGACGTCATCGCGCGAGAAGGCGGTGCGATTGAGCGAAAGCACGGTCGGCGTGAAGCGCGCGGCGCCGCCCGAGCCGAACACCACGTCCGAGATCACCTTGCCGGGGTCGAAGCTCACGCCCCAGGCCTTGAAGAGCGTCGGCAGGCTGGAGCTCGACGGCATCGGCGGCACGCCGGGCATCGTCGGCATCTGGTCGAAGTAGGCGTAGGGATCGACGAAGGCGATGAGCTTGCCGCCGCGCAGGACGAACTGGTCGAGCGCGTACTCCTGCTCCGGCGACATGTCGCGCGGATGGATGAGGAGGAGGACGTTCACGTCCTTGTCGATCTCCTTCGCGGAGAGCGGCAGCTCCTTGACGTCGAACTCGCGCTTGAGCTCGTTGGCGAGCACCCAGGGCTCGGAGCTCTGGCGCGTGTAGGGGTTGAATTTCTCGCCGAGCACCGGCAGGCCGGCCATCAGGCCGACCTTCGGGCGCTCCGAGGTGCTGGTGCGGGCGATGGCGCGGATGAGGTCGTATTCGAGCAGCCGCTCGCGCGCCGGGTTGATGGCGGAGAGCGTCTGCTTGCGATCGAGCTGGTTCACGGCGATGCCGAGATAGAACTGCTCGCCGGTATTGAGCTGCTGCGGCTCGATGCCGTCGAGCTGCGCGGCGTCCTCTTCCTCGGAGTCCGGCCTGGGGTTGTAGCGCTCGATGACGAGGTTCGAGCCGGCGGTGGCCTTGAATTCCCGCACCAGGTCCTCGACGCGTTGCGCGAAGCTGCGCAAAGGCACGGGCACCGCCTCGCCCTGCGAGATGTAGAGCTTCACCTTCACCGGCGACTGCAGGTTGCGCAGGATCCTCTTCGTGCCCTCGGAAAGCGTGTAGATCCTGCCGTCGGTGAGGTCGACCTTCGCCGGCACGCGCGTGACGAGGTAGTTGAACGCGACGAGGATCAGCGCCAGCGCCACGAGGCCGATGGCCGAATAGAGGACGTGCTCGTACGTTTTGCTTTTCATCAAACCTTATCCGGCCCTGTGTCCGCGGATGATCACCCCGGTCGCGAAGAGCGCGAAGCCGATTACCGAGAGGAAGAAGATGAGGTCGCGCGCGTCGATCACGCCGCGCTGGAAGCCGTCGAAGTGCGTGACGACCGAGAACGCTGCCACCGTGTCGACGAGCGCCGGGCTGGCCCAGCGCACCATCAGGTCGGTGACCGGATTGAAGCCCGCCAGGATGAAGAAGAGGCAGATCACGACCGACAGGATGAAGGCGACCACCTGGTTGCGCGTCATGGCGGAGGTCATGCAGGTGATGGCGAGATAGGCGCCGGCGAGGAAGAAGCTGCCGAGATAGCCGGCGAAGATGATGCCGTTGTCGGGCTCGCCGAGGATATTGACGGTGATGACGGCGGGGAAGGTGAGGAGCAGCGCCACCGCGAGGAAGATCCACGAGGCGAGGAACTTCGCGACGATCGCCTGCCACGGCGCAACCGGCAGCGTGAGCAGGAGCTCGATGGTTCCCGAGCGCCGCTCTTCGGCCCATACCCGCATGCCGACGGCGGGGACGAGCACGAGATAGAGCCACGGATGCCAGCCGAAGAACGCTGCGAGGCTCGCTTCACCGCGCTCGAAGAAATTGCCCGCGGTGAAGGTGAAGAAGCCGGTAAGGAGCAGGAAGATGACGAGGAACACGTACGCCACCGGGCTCGTGAAATACGCGTAGAGCTCGCGCTTGGTGATCGTCCAGATGGTGCTCATTTGCCGACCCCGAAAATCAGGGACAGACCACGTTTTCCGGGATCCGCCGGACAGCCGAAAACGTGGTCTGTCCCTGATTTCAACTGTTTCATTTCTTCACCGTGTCGGGG
>DATDCR010000376.1:0-1607 GCA_036524215.1 Burkholderiales bacterium | reverse complement strand
AGATCGATTCCGGCCTTGTACTTGAGCATCTCGCCGGAAAGGTGCGGCTGGCTGCCGCTGCCGTACGAGGCGTAGTTGATGGCGCCGGGCTTCGCCTTCGCGAGCGCGATCAATTCAGGCAGCGTATTCGCCGCGAGCGATGGATGAGCGACCAGAAGCTGCTGCAGGAGAACGAGCATCGTCACCGGGATGAAGTCGCGCTGCGCGTCGTAGGGAAGCCTGGCGTAGAGGTGCGGGTTGATGGAGAACGTGGCATCGGTGGTCATCAGCACGGTGTGGCCGTCGGGCGCGGCCTTCGCGACCAATTCGGTGGCGACGATCGTGTTCGCGCCGGGCTTGTTCTCGACGATGACCGGCTGGCCCCAGGCGGCGGTGAGCCTCTCGGCGATCTGGCGGCCCATGACATCGATGCCCCCGCCCGGCGGATACGCGACCACGAGATGGATCGGCTTCGACGGCCAGCTTTGCGCAGCGGCCGCGGTTGCGAACGTGAGGGCTGCTAGAGCGAGGATCTTTCTCATCGTCTGCTATGTTAGCGCCCCATGCAACTCAACATGAAGCTCCTCGCTCACCATACGCTGAACGGCTTCGGCGGCATGGGGGAAGGCATGTCGCTGCAGCTCGCGAAAGGCGGGCGCCGCGTGCTCTGGCTCGCGCACGAGAGCGCGCCGAAGAACTTCACCGCGGTCGACGTCACCGATCCGAAGAAGCCGAAGGTGATCGTGCAGACCGACCTGCCGCACGCCAAGATGCGCTCCAATTCGCTCGAGGCGTCGGGCGACATCATGGCGGTGGCCTACCAGGTGAGCCGGCCCGGCCTTGCGCCCGCCGGCTTCGAGCTGTTCGATATCTCGGAGCCCGAGCGGCCGCGCTCGATCTCCACCTTCGACGCCTCGGGCGCGCATTCGCGCGGCTGCCATGCGCTCTGGTTCGTCGACGGCAAGACCGTGCACATGGCGTGCAGCGATCCGGAGCTCAAGCCGCGCGACCCGAAGGACGACCAGGTCTATCGCATCGTCGACGTCAGCAATCCTTCCCGGCCGGTGCCGGTCGGCCGCTGGCATTTGCCGGGCACGATGGAAAGCGACGACGCGCCGCCGCCGAAGCGGCTGCCGCCGCAGTTCGACGCCGGCTTCCGCGCGCACAACACCAACGTCTACCCGGAGCGTCCCGACCGCTGCTATCTCGGCTATCTCGACGGCGGCATGATGGTGCTCGACATCGCCGATCGCAGCCGGCCGAAGCTCATCTCGAGCTGGATGAACTCGCCGCCGTACAACGGCTTCACCCACACCGTGCTGCCGCTTTTCGGCCGCGACCTGCTGGTGGTCACCGACGAGTCGATCCAGGACGACGGCAAGGACTGGCCCAAGCTCGTCTGGCTGCTCGACGCGCGCGACGAGACGAACCTCGTCAGCATCGGCACGCTGCCGGTCACCGGCATCAAGCCGCTGCTGCACAAGGGCGGCCGCTGCGGGGCGCACAACGTGCACGAGAATCCGCCGGCGAGCGGCGCCTGGCGCTCGGAGGACATCGTCCTTGGCACCTTCTTCAACGCCGGCGTGCGCGCCTACGACGTGCGCGACCCCTTCGCGCCGCGCGAGATC
>DATDCR010000375.1:0-12049 GCA_036524215.1 Burkholderiales bacterium | reverse complement strand
GGCCGCGCCGCGCTGGTCGAGTGCCGGCTGGAGACCGGGCGCACGCACCAGATCCGCGTGCACTTCCAGCACATCCGCCATCCGCTGGTCGGCGACACCGTCTACCGCCGCGGCACGCGCCACGGCATCGAATTCCCGCGCCAGGCGCTGCACGCGGCGGAGCTCGCGCTGCGCCATCCGTCGACCGGCGAGGAGATGACGTGGCGCTCGCCGCTGCCGCGCGACTTCAAGAAGCTGGTGGACAGCCTTCGCGCCTGCGAGATCTAGTGGACGTCATCCGGCCCGATTGGCCCGTCAAGGGCGCGCAGGCGCTGGTCACCGTCGCTGCGATGGGCGACATGGCGACCGACGCGGGACGCGCGAATCTGCGCGCGCTGGTGCCTGCCGAGCCGCGCTGGATGCACCAGGTGCACGGCGCGCGAGTGATCGACGCCGACAGCACGCACGCGCTCGTGCAGGCGGATGCGTCCGTCGCGCGCCGGCGCGGCACGGTCTGCGTAGTGAAGATCGCCGATTGCATGCCGGTGCTTTTCGCCGATGAAGCCGGCGCCGCGGTCGGCGCCGCGCACGCCGGCTGGCGCGGCCTTGCCGGCGGCGTGCTCGAGGCGACCATCGACGCGATGGGCGTCGCGCCGGCCGGGTTGCACGCCTGGATGGGCCCGGCAATCGGACCTCGCGTGTACGAGGTGGGCGATGAAGTGCGCGCGGCGTTTGTGGGCTACGAAAGCGCCTTCCAGCCGACGCGGCCAGGCCATTGGCTGATGGATCTCTACGCGATCGCTCGCACCCGGTTGCAGAAGAAGGGCGTGAACCGCGTCTACGGCGGCGGCTTCTGCACGTTCAGCGAACGCGAGCGGTTCTTCTCGTACCGCCGCGACCGCGGCGAAAAGAGAATGGCCGCCGCGATATGGCTAGCCTAGAAGCGTAGAATCTCGACCCCCATGACCCTCGGCTGGATCCTTGCCGCAAGTTTCGCCGGCGGCACGTTGTCCGCCGGGCTGGCCGCGTTCTCGCTCGCCTTGCGCGCGACCTGGATCCCGATGCTGGTCTCGTATGCGATCGGCGCGCTGCTCGGCGCGGCCTTCCTGGAGATCATCCCGCATGCGTTCGCCACGGGCGAGCCGCGCCAGGCCGCCACCGCGATCCTCGCCGGCATCTTCGCTTTCTTCGTGCTCGAGAAGCTCCTGCTTTACCGCCACTGCCACACCGAAAACTGCGAGGTGCACGACCAGCATGGCCAGGCGCACGACCAGGGCCGCAGCGGCGCGCTGATCATCGTCGGCGACACGGTGCACAACTTCGTCGACGGCATCCTGATCGCCGCGGCGTTCCTGCAAAGCACCGAGCTCGGCATCGTCGCGGCGCTCGCCATCATCGCGCACGAGATTCCGCAGGAAGTGGGCGACTTCCTGATCCTGATGCATTCGGGCTATACGAAGCGCCGGGCGCTCCTCGTGAACCTCCTTTCGTCGCTCGCCACCATCGTCGGCGGCGTGCTGGGTTACTACGGGCTGCGGTATTTCGCGGATTGGGAAGCGAGCCTGCTCGGCTTCGTCGCCGCGAGCATGATCTACGTCGCCGTGGCGGACCTCATCCCGGGCCTGCACCGCCGGCCAGAGCTGCGCGATACGGCGTCGCAGGCCCTTCTGATCGCGCTCGGCATCGGCAGCATCGCGGCCGTCGGGCTGCTCCTCGAGCACTGAGTAAAAAGGACTAGGGATCAGCGCCTTGCCCGCGATTTGACGACGCTGGTTGTGCGTCGCAGAATCGTCGCGTTTGGCCTCCGCTCCCGCGCCTTCGCCGTCTCCCGAAGCCCTGCTCGCGGCGATCGCGCAATCGGGCAACGCCGTCACGCAAGGCTGGATGCGGCTTCTCGGCTCGCCGCCGGCGCTGCAGGCTTCGAGCGCGCTGCAGGCGGAGTACCTCGACCGGCAAGCGAAGCTGTGGGCCTCGCTCCTCGAAGGACGCAACGAGCCGCTGGTCGAAGATGACGACCGCCGGTTCGCCGCGCGCGAGTGGCGCGAAAACCGCTACTTCGATTACCTGCGGCAGTCTTACCTCCTCGCCGCGCAGTACATCGAGCAGGCGGTCGAGCGCTCCTCGCTCGACGGCGTGGCCAAGGAGCGCGCGCGCTTCGCGGCCCGGCAATGGATCGATGCCATGTGCCCGGCCAATTTTGCGGCGACGAATCCGGTGGCCTGGCGCGCGGCGGTGGAATCGCAGGGCGAGACGCTCACGCGCGGGCTCGCCAACCTGCTCGGCGACGCGCAGAAAGGACGCATCAGCCAGACGGACGAGAGCGCCTTCGAGCTCGGCCGCAATATCGCCACCACGCCCGGCGAGGTGGTGTTCCAGAACGATTTGATCCAGCTGATCCAGTACAAGGCGCGCACGGCACAGGTGGCGAAGCGCCCGCTCGTGATGTTCCCGCCGTGCATCAACAAGTACTACATCCTGGACTTGCAGCCGGAGAATTCCTTCGTCGGCTACGCCGTCGATAACGGCCATACCGTCTTCATGGTGTCCTGGCGCAATGTCGGCCCCGAGCAGAGCCATTACACCTGGGACGACTACCTGGAGCTCGGCATCTTCACCGCCCTGCGCGTGGCGAGGGAAATCAGCAAGGCCGACAAGGTCAACGCGCTCGGCTTCTGCGTCGGCGGCACGCTCCTTGGCGCCGCCCTGGCCGTCATGGCGGCCAAGGGCGAGGACACCGTAGAGAGCGTGACCTTCCTCGCCGCCATGCTCGATTTCTCGGAGACCGGGCCGATCGGCTTATTCGTCGACGAAGCTTCCGTCGCCACGCGCGAAGCTACCATCGGCAAGGGCGGCATCCTGCCCGGCTCGGATCTCGCTTTCGTGTTCTCGGCGCTGCGCGCGAACGATCTCATCTGGCCGTACGTGGTGAACAACTACCTGCTCGGCGGCCGCCCCGCGGCCTTCGACTTGCTTTACTGGAATGCGGACAGCACCAACCTGCCGGGCCCGATGTACTGCTACTACCTGCGCAATACCTATCTCGAGAACAGGATTCGCGTCCCGGGCGGACTCACGAATTGCGGCGTGCCGGTCGATCTCGGCGCGGTGAAGCTGCCGCTGTTCGGCCTCGCCACGCGCGAGGACCACATCGTGCCGTGGCGCTCCGCCTACCGGACGCTCAATCTGCTGGGCGGCGAGGACAAGCAGTTCATCCTCGGGGCGAGCGGGCACATCGCCGGCGTCGTCAATCCCGCGTCGAAGAACCGTCGCAGCTACTGGGTCGGCTCGCCATACCCGAGCGATCCGCAGCAATGGCTGGAGAAGGCGACGGAGCACAAGGGCAGCTGGTGGCCGCGCTGGGCGCAATGGCTCGAGGCGCACGGCGGCGGCAAGCGCAAGGCGCCGGCAAGAACCGGCAATGCACGCTATCGACCGATCGAGCCCGCTCCCGGAAGCTACGTCCGGCGGCGCATCGTCAACTAGGAGGCAAGCATGGAAGACATCTTCATCGTCGGCGCAGTCCGCACCCCGATCGGGAAGTTCGGCGGCACGCTCGCCAAGACACCGGCTGCCGAGCTCGGCGCGCTCGTCATTCGCGACGCGCTGAAGCGCGCGGGCCTGAAGCCCGAGCAGGTTTCCGAAGTCATCATGGGCCAGGTGCTTGCCGCGGGGGTCGGCCAGAACCCGGCGCGCCAGGCAGCAATGAAGGCCGGCCTGCCGGACATGGTGCCCTCGATGACCATCAACAAGGTGTGCGGCTCGGGCCTCAAGGCGGCGATGCTCGGCGCGCAGTCGATCGCGAACGGCGACTCCGACATCGTCGTCGCCGGCGGGCAGGAGTCGATGAGCCTCGCGCCGCACGCGATGAACGGCTCGCGCGACGGCTTCCGCATGGGCGACGCCAAGCTCGTCGACACGATGATCGTCGACGGGCTGTGGGATGCCTTCAACCAGTACCACATGGGCGTCACCGCCGAGAACGTGGCGAAGGAATATGCCGTCACGCGCGACGATCAGGACAAGTTCGCGGTGGCGAGCCAGAACAAGGCGGAAGCCGCGCAGAAGGCCGGCCGTTTCAACGACGAGATCGTCACCGTCGAGATCGCATCGCGCAAAGGCCCGATCCTCTTCAAGGACGACGAGTACCCGCGCCACGGCGCCACGCTCGACGCGATGAAGGCGCTGAAGCCGGCCTTCGACAAGAACGGCACGGTGACCGCGGCGAACGCCTCGGGCATCAACGATGGCGCAGCCGCCGTGGTGCTCGCTTCCGCGAAGAAAGCGAAAGAGCTCGGGCTGAAGCCGCTCGCGCGCATCAAGGCTTTCGCCTCCGCGGGCGTCGATCCGAAATACATGGGCATGGGGCCGGTGCCCGCCTCCAAGCGCTGCCTCGCGCGCGCCGGCTGGGACGCGAAGGACCTCGACCTGATGGAAATCAACGAGGCGTTCGCGGCGCAGGCGATCGCCGTGAACCGCCAGATGGGCTGGGACACCTCCAAGGTGAACGTGAACGGCGGCGCCATCGCCCTCGGCCATCCGATCGGCGCCTCGGGCTGCCGCATCCTCGTCACGCTGCTGCACGAGATGCAGAAGCGCGATGCGAAGCGCGGCCTCGCCTCGCTTTGCATCGGCGGCGGCATGGGCGTCGCCCTGGCAGTGGAGCGCTAGGCCGGTGGGCAAGGAAGGCGAAGTGCTCGCCGTACAGGAAGCCTGGCGCGACGCGACGCAGCCGGTCGTCGTGCGCACCGTGTTCGTGTCGGGCGGCATGGGCGGCATCGGCAGCGCGATCTGCCGGCGGCTCGCGCAAGGCGGGCATACGGTCATCGCCGGCTGCCTGCCCGGCTATGAGAAGAAGGATGAATGGCTGGGCGCCATGCGCGCCGCCGGCTACCGCGTGCACGCCGCCGAGGGCGACGTCGCGGATTTCGACTCCTGCGCCGAGATGTTCTCGACGCTGCGCTCGTTCGTCGGCCCGGTCGACATCCTCGTGAACAACGCCGGCATCACGCGCGACAGCGTCTTCAAGCGCATGAGCGAGAAGGACTGGCTGGAGGTCATCAACACCAACCTCAACAGCGTGTTCAACGTCACGCGGCAGGTGATCGACGGCATGGTGGAGCGCGGCTGGGGACGCGTGGTCAACATCTCGTCGGTCAACGCCATCAAGGGCCAGTTCGGGCAGACCAACTACTCGGCCGCCAAGGCCGGCATGGCGGGCTTCTCCAAGGCGCTGGCGCACGAAGTGGTGCGCAAGGGGGTCACCGTCAATACGGTCTCGCCCGGCTACGTGGAGACCGACATGGTGCGGGCGATCCGCCCCGAGATCCGCGAGCAGATCATCGCCGGCATCCCGATGGGCCGCCTCGCCCGCCCCGAGGAGATCGCCGCCGTGGTGGCGTTCCTGGCTTCCGAGGAAGCGGGCTACATCACCGGCGCGAACATCTCGGTGAATGGCGGAATGCACATGATGTAGACTCGGTCCACACCCCGAGGAGAATTTCATGGCAAAGAGCCGCATTGCGGTCGTCACCGGTGGCATGGGGGGCCTCGGCGAAACCATCAGCACCAAGATGGCCGACGCCGGCTACCGCGTCGTCGTCACGTACTCGCCCTCCAACACCAAGTTCAAGACCTGGCTGGAGGAAATGAAGGGGCGCGGCTACAACTTCGCCGCCTTTCCGGTCGATGTCGCCGACTACGATTCCTGCGCCCGCCAATGCGCCAAGATCCAGAGCGAGGCGGGTCCGATCGACATCCTGGTCAACAACGCCGGCATCACCCGCGACATGACGTTCAAGAAGATGGGCAAGGCCGACTGGGACGCGGTGATGCGCACCAACCTCGACTCCTGCTTCAACATGACGAAGCAGGTGATGGATGGCATGGTCGATCGCATGTGGGGCCGGGTGATCAACGTCTCGTCCGTCAACGGGCAGAAGGGCGCCTTCGGCCAGACCAACTATTCGGCGGCCAAGGCCGGCATTCACGGGTTTACCAAGGCGCTGGCGCTCGAAGTGGCGCGCAAGGGCGTCACCATCAACACCATCTCTCCGGGCTACATCGGCACCAAGATGGTGACGGCGATTCCGAAGGACATCCTGGATTCGAAGATCCTGCCGCAGATCCCGCTCGGGCGGCTGGGAAAGCCCGACGAGGTCGCCGGCCTGATCATCTACCTGTGCTCGGAGGAAGCCGCCTTCGTCACCGGGGCCAACATCTCGATCAACGGCGGCCAGCACATGTATTAAGGGGTGCTTAGGAGTACACTCGAATCGTGGCGCTCGCGGAACCCAAGATGGAACACCAGCTCCGGCTGATCAAGAAGTACCCGAACCGGCGCCTCTACGACACGAAGACGTCGAGCTACATCACGCTCGCCGACGTGAAGGTGATGGTCCTGAAGCAGGAGGAGTTCCAGGTGGTCGACGCGAAGAGCGGCGACGACCTGACGCGCCAGATCCTGCTGCAGATCATCCTCGAGGAAGAATCGGGCGGCATGCCGCTCTTCTCCTCGGACCTTCTCTCGCAGCTCATCCGCTCCTACGGCAACGCCATGCAGGGCATGATGGGCTCGTACCTCGAGCGCAACATCCGCGCCTTCCAGGACATCCAGAAGGCCCTGCAGGAGCAGTCGCAGAAGATGTACGGCGACAACTCGCGCGCCTCGCAGGAGCTCTGGTCGCAGTTCATGAACCTGCAGGGGCCGGCGATGCAAAGCCTGATGCAGGCCTACATGGAGCAGAGCCAGAAGGTGTTCTCGCAGTTCCAGGAGCAGATGCAAAGCCAGGCCCGCAACATGCTGTCGGGCCTTTCCTTCCCCGGTTTCCCCGCTGGCCAGAACAAGAGCGATCCGGAGAAAAAGCCCTAAGGTCGGGTTCGTCTCGCTCGGCTGTCCGAAGGCGCTGGTCGACTCCGAGCGCATCCTCACGCAGCTGCGGGCCGAAGGCTACGTCACCTCGCCGACCTACGACGATGCCGACCTCGTCATCGTGAACACGTGCGGCTTCATCGACGCGGCGGTGGAGGAATCGCTCGACGCGATCGGGGAAGCGCTCGCCGAGAACGGCAAGGTGGTCGTGACCGGCTGCCTGGGAGCCAAAGATCAAACAATAAGAAAAATTCACCCGGCGGTGCTCGCGATTACCGGCCCGCAGGACACGCAGGGCGTGATGCAGGCGGTGCACGAGCACCTGCCGAAGCCGCACGACCCGTATGTCGACCTGGTTCCTCCGCAGGGAATCAAGCTCACGCCGCGGCACTATGCGTACCTGAAGATCTCCGAAGGCTGCAACCACCGCTGCACCTTCTGCATCATTCCATCGATGCGCGGCGATCTCGTCTCGCGGCCGATCGCCGAAGTGGTGCAGGAAGCCGAGAACCTCGTGAAGGCGGGCGTCAAGGAGCTGCTCGTCATCTCGCAGGACACGAGCGCGTACGGCGTCGACGTCAAGTACCGCACCGGCTTCGTCAACGGGCGCCCCGTCAAGACGAGGATGACGGACTTGTGCAAAGCCCTGGGCGCGCTTGGTGTGTGGGTGCGCCTGCATTACGTCTATCCGTACCCGCACGTCGATGAAGTGATCCCGCTGATAGCCGAGGGCAGGATCCTTCCGTATCTCGACGTGCCGTTCCAGCACGCGAGCGCGCGCATTCTGAAATTGATGAAGCGCCCCGCCTCGAGCGAGAAGGTGCTGGAGAGGATTCGCGCGTGGCGCGCGATCTGCCCGGACATCACGATCCGCTCAACCTTCATCGCCGGCTTTCCGGGAGAAACGGACGCCGAATTTTCCGAATTATTGGATTTCCTCGAAGAAGCTCAGCTGGACCGCGTCGGCTGCTTCTCGTATTCGCCGGTCGAGGGCGCGGCGGCGAACGCGCTGCCCGATCCGGTGCCGGAAGACGTGAAGGAGGAGCGCCGGCGGCGCTTCATGGAGGCGCAGGGAAGGATCAGCGCGGCCAAGCTGCGGCGCAAGGTAGGCCGCACGATCAAGGTGCTGATCGACGCGCCCGGCGTCGGGCGCTCTGCGGCGGATGCGCCGGACATCGACGGCGTGGTGCATTTCACCGGTGGTACTCAGTTTCCAAATGTGGGCGAATTCACCGACGTGCTCATCGAGCGCGCCGACGAGCATGATCTTTACGGGAGAAAGCTATGACCGACGTGATGGTGGTGGCGGGAACGAGGACCGGAATCGGCGACTACGGCGCGGGGCTGAAGGACGTTCCGCCCACGCGGCTCGGCGCGGTCGCGATCAAGGAGGCCGTGGCGCGGGCGAAGATCGATCCGGCGAGCGTCGGCCATGTCGTCATGGGCAGCGTGATCCACGGCGAGGCGCGCGACATGTATCTCTCCCGCGTCGCGGCCGTAGACGCGGGCCTGCCGGTGGGCACGCCGTGCCTCACGGTCAACCGTCTGTGCGGCTCGGGCCTGCAGGCGATCGTTTCCGCCGCGCAGCACATCCTGCTCGGCGATTGCGCCATCGCCGTCGCCGGCGGAGCCGAGAGCATGAGCCGCGCCGCGTACATCCTGCCGTCAGGACGCTGGGGTCAGCGCATGGGCGACGCAGCGGTCGTCGATGCCATGACCGCGGCGCTGCACGACCCGTTCGGCCACGGACACATGGGCGTGACGGCGGAAAACATCGCCGCGAAGTACGGCTTCACGCGCGAGCAGCAGGACCAGTTCTCCGTCGAATCCCATAAGCGCGCTGCGCGAGCCATTGCAGCCGGCTACTTCAAGGACCAGATCGTGCCGGTCGAGATCAAGACGCGCAAAGGCGTCGAGCAATTCACCGCCGACGAGCACGTGCGCGCCGATGCCAGCATGGAGAACATGGCAAAGCTGAAAGCGGTGTTCAAGAAGGATGGCACCGTCACGGCGGCGAACGCTTCCGGCATCAACGACGGCGGGGCTGCCGTCGTCCTCATGAGCTTGTCTGCAGCAACAAAACAGAATCTGAAGCCGATGGCGCGGCTCGTCGCCTACGCGCACGCGGGCGTCGAGCCCTCGCTCATGGGCCTCGGGCCGATTCCAGCCGTGAAGCGCGTGTTCGAGAAGGCGGGGCTGAAGCCCGCCGACATGGACGTCATCGAGTCGAACGAAGCCTTCGCCGTGCAGGCGATGGCGGTGACGAAGGACCTCGGGCTCGACCCGGCGAAGGTCAATCCGAACGGCGGCGCCGTGGCGCTCGGCCATCCCGTCGGCGCCACCGGCGCCATCCTCACCGTCAAGGCGCTCTACGAGCTGCAGCGCACGCAAAAGCGCTACGCGCTCGTCACCATGTGCATCGGCGGCGGGCAGGGCATCGCCGCGATCTTCGAGCGCGTCTAACGCGGAATTCGGGGTCAGGGCACTATCTCGGCTTGGAGGTCACAACCGGTGACCTCCAATTGCGTGACGTACACTCGCGGCAGCCATGGCCCGCAAACCGAAAATAGGCCTGGCGCTCGGCTCGGGCAGCGCCCGAGGCTGGGCGCACATCGGCGCGATCCGCGCGCTCGAAGAGCACGGCGTGAAGCCCGATCTCATCTGCGGCACGTCGATCGGCGCGCTGGTGGGCGCCGTGTACGCGTCGGGCGAGCTCGATCGCCTCGAGCATTGGGTCACCGGCCTCGCGTGGACGCAGGTGGTGCGCCTGATGGACCTCACCTGGAAGGGCGGCCTGATCCGCGGCCAGCGGCTCTTCAATCTCTTTCGCACGACCTTCCACGATCGCGACGTGACCGAGCTGCCGATCCCCTTTGGCTGCATCGCCACCGAGCTCGCCACCGGTCGCGAGATCTGGCTGCGGCAGGGCAAGCTCCTCGACGTGGTGCGCGCGTCGATCGCGACGCCGGGCCTGTTCACGCCGGTGGTGCTGAACGGCATCATCCTGGTCGACGGCGGCCTGGTGAACCCGGTGCCGGTCTCGATGTGCCGCGCGCTCGGCGCCGAGATCGTCATCGCCGTCGATCTCAGCTGGGGCAAGCTCGGGCCCTATCGCAACATGGGCCGCGAGCTGCCGGCGGAGGCGCCGCAGGCGCCCGGCTGGCTCGAGCGCTGGCGGCCGCGCGTGCTCGGCGGCGCGCGCGCAAAAGGCGACGACCCCGAGATCCCGTCGATCTTCGAGGTGTTCAACACCGCGCTCGACATCGTCGAGCAGCGCGTGGCGCGCAGCCGGCTCTCCGGCGAGCCGGCCGACGTGATGATCACGCCGCTCCTGCCGAACTTCGGCACGATGGAATACCACCGCGCGAAGGAAGCGATCGCCGAGGGGCGCGCTGCCGTCGAGCGGATGATGCCGCTCATCCAGCAGGTCATTCTCTAGGTGGAAATCAGCCTGCCGGTAACGCTCGCCGTCCTGGGAGCGGCGCTCCTGCACGCCTCGTGGAACGTGCTCGTCAAGTCAGGCGGCGACAAGGAGCTGGAGACGATCAACATCGCGCTCGGCTCGGGCGCGGTGGCGCTCGTCGTCGCGCTCTTCCTGCCGGCGCCGGCGCGCGCCTCGTGGCCGTGGCTGGCGGGCTCGGCCCTCGTGCATATCCTTTACTTCGTCTTCCTTGCCGGCGCCTACCGCTGGGGCGAGCTCTCCTACACCTATCCCTTGATGCGCGGCGGCGGCCCGATGATCGTTGCGCTCGTCGGCGCGCTCGCGCTCGGCGAAGTGCTGCCGCCGCAGGAGACGCTCGGTGTGCTGCTCATCTGCGCCGGCATCCTTGCCTTCGCCTACGGCCGGCACGATGGCCGGGCGACGGCGTTCGCGCTTGCCAACGCGGTCGTCATCGCGTCGTACACGCTGATCGACGGGCAGGGCGCGCGGCACTCGCTGGCGCCGGTGAGCTACACGCTCTGGTTCTTCGCCGCCAACGGCGTGGCGATCCTGCTCTACGGCTTCGCGCGGCGCGGCCCGGCCGCGGTCGGGTATTACTTCACGCGCAACTGGAAGCGAGCGGTGCTGGGCGGCAGCTGCGCGCTCGGCTCTTACGGCATCGCGCTGTGGGCCATGACGCGCGCACCGATCGCGCTGGTCGCGGTACTGCGGGAAACGGCGGTGATCTTCGGCGCCCTGATCGCGGTGCTCGTGCTGAAGGAGAAAATGACGCGCCGGCGGCTCGTCGCCACCGGCGCGGTGATGCTGGGCCTTATCGCACTCAGGCTGTGATGCGCGGATCTAGACCGGCTGCAGCTTGCCCTCATAGAGGCGAACGCGGTCGCCCTGGTGCCAGAAGGGCTGGGCTTCGCTCTTGATGACCTGGCTCGTGCCGTCGTCGTAGCGCACCGTCATTTCCCAGTGCTTCGTGGCGCGCGCCTGCTTCTCGATCTGGTTGCCGAGCAGCGCGCCGCCAGCGGCGCCGAGGATCGTGACCAGCTTGTTGTGGTCGCCGATGTTGTGGCCGAGCACCGCGCCCGCCACGCCGCCGCCGACCGCACCGACGCCTTTCGCGTCGCCTTTCTCCTCGACCTCGCGCACCGCTTCCACCGTGCCGAGCAGGCCCGGCTTGACGACCGGTTTTGCTGCCTCCGCGGCCGCGACCGGCGCCGGCTCGTACACGGCAGGCGGCGTCGCTGCCCGCGCCACCTGTACGTGCTTCTTCGCCGGCCTGTGCGCGGGCGTCGCCTGCGGCTGGGCGGCAGGCATCGCATCGGCGCTCCGGCGCGCTTCCACCGCTTTCGGCGCTTCGGGTTGGGTCTGCACGGCGGCAATCGAGCTATCTTCTTTCGCCGCCGAGCCCTTGGAGGTCGGGATCAGTCCGGTAATGGCAGCTACGCCGACCGCCGAGAAAATCGTCAGCGAGACCGCCGCTACGGTCAGCAGCGGGTGAAGGCGTCTTGTCGTGTTGTTGGTATCCATCGCGTCGTTCTCCTGTTTCCCTATGGGGTATCGCGAACAACGCCAAGGTTAGAGGCTCGGCCGACCCGCTGCCGTGAGCAATCGTTACCAGTTGTTACTGCGCTAAGTCTCTGGCCGCATATGGGGAAACAGGATTACGTCGCGGATGCTGGGGCTGTCGGTGAGCAGCATGACCAGCCGGTCGATCCCCAGGCCGGCGCCGGCCGTGGGCGGCAGGCCGTATTCGAGCGCGCGGATGT
>DATDCR010000374.1:0-4832 GCA_036524215.1 Burkholderiales bacterium | reverse complement strand
GGATGCGTGGCGGCACGCGCTCGGCGATGCTCGCCTTGTCGGCCGCCGCCAGCGGCAGGTTGCAATGCAGGCAGCGGGTGAAGGGCGCTGCAGACTCCCCGAGGCGGTAGCGCAAGACGACCTCGCGTAGCTGCGCCTCGGTCTTCAGGGCGCGCACATAGCAGCCGTGCGTGATCTCCCGGTGCTTGAGGAGCTCGCGGTCGCGCGTGAGAACGATGCGCTGCTCTTCGTGCGCCTGGCGGCAGATCTCGCGATCGGCGAGAGCCTGGTCGTGGAGCGTGTCGTAGCCCAGCATGCGCAGGAAGCGCGAGAGCCCGCCGAGATGCGCATCGGCGAGAAAGCGCGCGTCCGCCGCGACCGCGCACGGCTGCGCGGGAAAGACGACGACTTCATCGCCTTCGCGCACCGTCCTTTGCAGGGTCGCCGGCGTGCCGTTGACGATGACCGCGCCGGCCTCGGTATGCGGCACGCCGAGCGACTCGATCGCATTCTTCAAGCTGGCGGCGCGAGCGCAGGAATGGAGGAACCCGCCGGCGCGATGCTCCGGCGCGAGGAAAAGCGCAAGGTCATCGTGGAATTCGAAGTGAGCGGTTGCCATGGTTCGCGGGAACGGCGCTTGCTCGCGGCAGCGGCATGGTCCAACAGCCGCGATGGGCAGAAATGTGCGCTCGCATTCTGCAGCAATGCGAGCACCTGCAGGGCGGGCGCCAGCCGCTCGCCGGTTTCCTCGGTGTCTCGCTCGCCGAGCTCGATGAATGGCTTGCCGCCCGCTCCGGGCCGCCGCGTCCGGTCTTCGAGCGGGCGATGGAGCTGATTCTGGCCGAGCATGACCGCCGCGCCGCGCAGGAAGCGGCCGGCGTGCCCCGCCGGCGCCGCACGGATCGCCAGCAGCACGCCTGAGTCGTCGGGTCAGTATCATGGCGGCCATGAATGCCGCCGACGCGATCTCGCTGACCCGTTCCCTGCTGCGTTTCGACACCATCAACCCGCCCGGGCGGGAGCGCGATTGCGCGCAGCACGCGGGGGCATTGCTGCAGGCGTGGGGCTTCAAGGTGGAATACCACGAGTTCGAGCCCGGCCGCACCAGCGTCATCGCGCGCGCGGGCGGCACGCAAGGCAAGGCGCCCCTCTGCCTCACCGGCCATATAGATACGGTGGCGCTCGGCGCGCGGCCCTGGTCGAAGGATCCGTTCTGCGGCGAGACCGACGGCGACAAGCTCTACGGCCGCGGCGTTTCGGACATGAAGGCGGGCGTCGCCGCGATCCTTCTCGCCGCACGCGGCTGCGCCGACAGGCTGGCCGGCACGCCGGGCATCGTCATCGTGCTCACCGCGGCCGAGGAGGGCGGCTGCATCGGCTCGCAGCATCTTGCGCGCACCGCGCTTCTCGGCAAGGCCGGCGCGCTCGTCGTCGGCGAGCCGACCGGCAACTATCCCTTCATCGGCCACAAGGGCTCGGTGAAGTTCCACGCCAGCTTCAAGGGCGTCTCGGCGCACGGCTCGATGCCGCAGCTCGGCGTGAATGCGATCTACAAGGCGGCGCGCGCGGTTTCCAGGCTCGAGGCCTTCGACTTCGAGGCAAGACCGCATGCGGTGATGGGCGCGCCGACGATGAACGTCGGCACGATGAGCGGCGGCAGCGGCGTGAACATGGTGCCGGACACGGCGACGATCGGCGTCGACATCCGCACGGTGCCCGGCATGGACCACGCCGCGCTCCTCGAGCGGCTGCGGCGCGAGCTCGGCGCCGACGCCGACCTGGACATCGTCTCCGACCTGCCGCCGGTGTGGACCCCTCCGCAGAACGAGTGGATCGAGCGCGTCTTCGCGATCTGCCAAGAACAGCTGGGGGCGAGCCCCGAGCCGCGCACGGCGACCTACATGACCGACGCCGCCAACCTCCTCAAGGTGTACCAGGGTGCGCCGACCGTGGTGCTCGGTCCCGGCGAGCCGCAGATGGCGCACCAGACCGACGAGTGGTGCAGCATGGAGCGCATCCGGCAATCCGTTGCTTTGTACGAAGCCATCATCAAGGACTGGTGCCGCCTATGAAACGGTTCATTGCAAGCATCGCCTGGCTCGTGCTGTGCGCGTCGGGCATGGCGGGAGCACAACCCGTGATGCACGTCGTCGTGCCTTTCGCCGCCGGCGGCGTGCAGGACATCGTGGCGCGCTCCTTCAACGCCGAGCTCGGACAGCTTCTCGGGCGCAATGTCATCGTCGAGAACCGCTCGGGCGCGGGCGGGACGATCGGCACCGGCTATGTGGCGAAGGCGCCGGCGGACGGCAACACGGTCGTGCTGGCGGCGGCGAGCCACACCATCGCCGGATCCCTTTACGCGAAGCTTCCCTACCATCCGCTCAAGGATTTCACGCCGATCGCGCACATCGGCAACGTCGATTACGTCCTCATGACGACGAGCGCCATCCCGGCGAAGACGGTCGCCGAGTTCGTCGCCTACGGCAAGGCGAACCCGGGCAAGCTGAACTACGCGAGCGCCGGCAACGGCTCGGCCACGCATCTCTCCATGGCTTACTTCGCCAGCCTGGCCGGCATCGAGATGGTGCATGTGCCGTACAAGGCGACCGGCGAAGCGGTGCAGGAAGTGCTCGCCGGCCGCTCGCACGCGGTGATCGCGGCGAACATCGGCGCGATCCCTTATGCCAGGGACGCGCGCATCCGCATGCTCGGCTCGACGGGGACCAAGCGCTCCAAGTTCCTGCCTGACCTCGCCACCATCGACGAGGCGGGCGTGCCGGGCTATGCCTTCGATTCGTGGATCGGCATCCTCGGCCCGGCGGGCATTGCGCGCCCGACGGTGGACGCCATCAACGCCGCGGTCGCGAAGCTGCTGAAGGATCCGGTGATCCTCGGCCGGCTCGACAAGCAGGGCGTGGTGCCGCAAGCCATGACGCCCGAGCAATTCGGCGAGCTGCTGCGCGCCGACTTCGACAAGATGGCGCGCGTGGTGAAGCTCTCCGGCGCGCGCATCGACTAGGAAGTCCTGCTAGGGAAGGGGCAGCTCGTCGTTCCCGCGAAAGCGGGAACCCCGTTTTTCAAAAAAATTGGTGTTCATCGCGCCTGGAGATAGAGCTTCACGCGCGTGCCGGCGCCGGGCGCGCTGTCGATCTCGACCCGGCCGCCGGCCTCCCGGATGCAGTACTGCACGATGAGCAGTCCCAGCCCGGGCGGCTTGCTGCCCTCGGCGCGATCGAGCGGCTCGAAGGCCTGCTGCAGGATCTGCGGCGCCATGCCGCTGCCGGTGTCGGCGATCTCGACCCGCACGAAGCCGTGCTCGGCATTGGCGGTTCGCACGGTGAGCTTGCCGCCGCCCGCCATCGCATCGCGCGCGTTGCCCACCAGCTCGAGCAGCATGACATGCAGGGCGTGCGGGTCGACGAAGATGCCTTTCACCTCCGCGGCGAGCTCGAGGTCCACCCGGATCGTCTCGCCCACGCTGCGCTCGATCATCTCGCGCAGCTCTTCCAGCGCGGCGTTGAGGCTCACGACGCGCGGCGTGCAGGGCTGCAGCTTGCCGATCGCCACCATGCGGTCGGCGAGGTCGGCGGCGGTGCGCGTCGCGGCGAGCGCCGCCTCGACGATCTGGGGCGCGTACTCCTTGCGCCGCTTGAGGAGCTCGAGGTTGCCCATCACCAGCTGCAGGTAGTTGTTGAGATCGTGGCCGAGCGCCGATTCGAGTTGCTTCAGCTCGCTCGTCACGGCCGGCGTCACTGCGACGCCGCGGCGCGGGCGCGCGGCAGATAGACCCGCACCGAGGTGCCGTTGCCGACGCGGCTGTGGATGCGCACCTGCCCGCCCGACTGCTTGACGAAGCCCTGCACCATCGACAGGCCGAGGCCCGCGCCTTTGCCGCCCTCCTTGGTGCTGAAGAACGGCTCGAAGACTTTCGCCAGGTGCTCGCGCGGGATGCCGCAGCCGGTGTCGGCCACCTCGATCAGCACGTAATCGCCCGCCGGCAAGTCGTCCACCGGGAGTTGCAGCGTGACGTTCGTCGTGCGCAGCGACAGGCGCCCGCCAGTGGGCATGGCTTCGCGTGCATTGACGACGAGGTTGAGGAGTGCGGTCTCGAGCAGGGGGGCGTCGGTCCGCGTCGACCAGAGATCGGCGGCAAGCTCGGTTTCCAGCCGGATCGTCTTGCCAAGCGTGTGGGCCAGCCGGTCCGAGAGCCCGGCGATGAGCTGGTTCACGTCGAGCACCGTCGGCTCGAGCGGCTGCAGGCGGCTGAAGGCGAGCAGGCGATGCGTCAGCGCCGCCGCGTTGCGCGTCGCGTTCAGCGCCGTCTCGACCGTTTCCAGATAGGGCTCGCGCCGGTGCTTGAGGAGCTCCAGGTTGCCCATGATGACCTGCAGCAGGTTGTTGAAGTCGTGGGCGATGCCGCGGGTGACCTGCACCACGGCTTCCATGCGTTGCGCCTGGCGCAGGCGCGCTTCGACCTCGGCGCGCTGCTGGGTCACATCGGTAGTCAGGCCGACCAGGCGCAGCTGCTTGCCTTGCGCGTCGCGCACGACGCGGCCGCGGCCGAGGATCCAGCGCACCTCGCCGTCGGGCCGCACGATGCGGTATTCCATCTCGTAGCCGTCGTTGCCGCTTTCGAGCGCCTTGCGCAGGCCGGCCGTCACGCGCTCGCAGTCGTCGGGATGCAGCCCCATGATGCGGGAAGACGCCGCATTGCCGGACGCCGTGCTGCTCGTGAGGTCGATATCCCAGACTTCGAGCCGCTCCCCGAGCTCGTTCTGCTTCATTCCAAAATCGTACAAGAGCCATGGCCGGGGCGCATGTCGTTATCCCGCTACTTTGCCGCTCCTTGGCCT
>DATDCR010000373.1:0-13584 GCA_036524215.1 Burkholderiales bacterium | reverse complement strand
AGCCGAGGTGAGCGGCCTGCACGAGCGGGTGCTCGCGCGCACGCCTGCAGGCCGCTGGGGCGAGCCGGAGGATCTGGCCGGCATTGCGGTGTTCCTCTGCTCGCGCGCTTCGGACTTCGTCACCGGCACCGCCATCCCGGTGGACGGCGGCTATTCGATTCAAGGATAGAGGCGCAACTGCAAGGCTAAGCCGGTTCGAGCAGGTTCTTCCTCATCGCGGCGCGCACTTCCTCGCTGCGCATGAAGGCGAGAAACGCCCTGGCAGCGTCCGGCTTCTTCGCGCTCTTCATCACGGCGGCGGAGAACGAGTAATAGGCCTGCACCTCGGCCGGCAGCGGGCCGATGATGTCGATGCCGGCCACCGGCGCCAGCTCGCAAAGGAGCTGTGCGCCGAGCGCGACCTCGCCGGTCACGATGCGCGCGGCGACCGGGCCCTTCTCCACGATCACGCGCTTCTTGAGCTTGCTCGCGAGTCCGAGCCGCTCGAGCAGGCCCGCGAAGTACAGGCCGCTCGCGCCCTGCTTCGAGTGCCCGACCGATTCCACGCTGACCAGCGTCTCTTTTAATTGCTGTAGTGAACTGATGGGCGGCTTCGGCGCGCCCGCCTTCACCGCCAGCCCGACGCCGGAGCGGCCGAGCTCGAGCCGAGTGCCGGCAGCGAGGCGGCCTTCTTTCTCGAGCTGGTCGATGCCTTCCTTCGTCAGGATGACGACGTCGGCGCTTTGTCCCTCGGCGATCGACTTGAGGAGCGCCTGCGTGGCGTGGAACTCGGCCTTCAATCCGGGCGCCGCGGCTTCCAGGGCGCCCTTCAGAGCGAGGGTGCTGATGACCGAGAGGTCACTAAAAGCTGGTTTCGAGGGAGACATAGATGTAGTTCGAACCTCCGTTCACGTTGCCGAGCAGCTCGGATTTGCCGAAGGCGCCCGAGCGATGCGAGACGCCGACGCCGACGTAAGTATCGCGCGCCACGCGCACATCGAAGCTGGGATCGAGGTAGTTGAGGAGCTTCCAGTTGCCGCGGCCGCGGCGCCCCTGGTCGTGCAGCTCCATCTGCGTGATCTGCTCCGAGTAGGACAGGCCGCTGCCCATGCCGACGCGCGTGCGCACCCAGCGGTCCCAGGGGAAGCCGTACCAGTAGACCTTGAAGAAGGCCATCACCGACCAGAAGTCGTCCTGGTAGCTTTTCTCGAGGTGGCGCTGCAGGCCGACGAAGCCGGCGACGTCGACCGGCAGGCCGCCCGCGCCCTCGATCAGCTTCCGGCCGACGTGCACGGCCCAAATATCGGTGTTGTCGACCGTGTGGCGCGTGGTGCAGGCGCCGCGCACGATCTGCAGCATGTCGCAGTCGCTCGAGTTGCCGAAGAGCAGCTTCGCGATGTACGGCTTGCCCGTCGATGCATAGCGCTGCTGCTTGGGGCCGAAGTCGTACAGCGCGCCGAAGAAGACCTCGGTCTGCAGGCCGCTTTGCACGATCGGGCTCGCCGTCACCTCGTGCGAGCGCTTAGTCACCGTGGCGCCGCCGAGCAGGCGCCAGCTTTCGTCGAGGGCGTAGCTCGCGTAGAGCGCCGCCTGCGTGTCGAAGCCCGCGTTCGCCCGGTAGCCCTGCACGCCGTAGTAGTGGTCGTTCAGCTTGGCGTCGCGCCAGGCGAGCATGACGTGCGGACGCAAAGTCAGGCGGCCGCGCCCCCACTCGTTCCAGTAGCCGGTGCGAAGCTCGGTGCCTTCGGAGCTGTGGCTCGCGTCGCGCAGCAGCTCGACGTAGGGCGTGCCCCAGCTCATGCGCCGCCGCAGGCTTAGCCCGGCATCGATGCCCGGCTCGCGCGGGTCGAGCCCGATCGTGCTGTCGGGGCGCCGATCGTGCGTGAAGCCTTCGAAGCGGTAGCGGAAGAAGGTGTCGAGCCGCCAGTCCTCCTTCTTGAACTTGATGCCCAGGCGCGTGCCATGCAAATAGCCGGTCGTGCCTTCGTACAGGTACAGCGGCAGGTGATCGGCGCCGCCTTGCGCGCCCTGGTACACGCTGCGCTCGTGGCGCCAGAGGTAGCCGATGCCGGCGCTGCCATCGTCGAGCAAGTCGGTAAACGGGTCGCTCGAGGCAAAAACCGGAGCTGCGGCGAGCGCCGCAGCGAGGACCAGCCAGAACCGCATTCCACCGCCCCTTGTTTCCACTTGTGGGGCGCTATCTTAGTGGCAATTACGGCGCTTTAGCCTGGCCGAGCTGGCTCCATGCGACGACGAACAGGACGAGGAACGCAAGGTCGGCCCACGCCCACGGAATCCACATCGAAGGAATGCCTTCGGTGAGCTGGTAGAAGAACACCGAGCCGCTGTACGCCGCCTTCAGGCCGACGCCGTACCAGATGAGATCGCGGTTCTTCGCCGGATCGGCCGCGATGGCGAAGAACATCGCCGCGAACACGATCAGGAGCAGCGCGGGAAACTGCACGTAGCCGAAGTGGTTCGGCGGCGTGACGCCGAAGTGCTGGAAAAGCGCGGGGGCGAAGAAGAGGAACGCGATGCCGAGGATGCCGTCGTAGACGCCGGCGGCTACGAAAAATGGGCGGATCCAGCTTCCTCGCATGCCTGCCTCCTCGCAAAAAACCTTTCGCGCCGCGCGCGCGTCTGCTCGGCGCTGTAGAGCTCCTTCACCAGGCGGCGGAACCCGCTTTCGAGCTCGGCGACCGACAGGCGCGCCGGCACGAAGTTGACGTCGAAAAGCGTGCACAGCTCCCACGCCGCCGGACGAAGCAGCCGGCCTTCCTTCTGCAGCCGATGATAGAGCGGCGTGGCGGGAAATGCCGTCTGCAACGTCACCTGCACCTCGAAAAGCCCGCTTTGTTTCACGAAGCGGAGCACTTCGTCGAAGCTTTCGGGGCCGCAGCCGTCGAGGCCGAGGATGAAGCAGCCATTGACGGTGATGCCATGCGCCTGGATGCGCTCGATCGCCTCCAGGTAGCGATGCACCTGCCTCGCCTTCCAGTTGGCCTTGCGCTCCAGGCCCTCGAGGCCGGACAGCGAAGCGCTCTCGAGCCCGATCAGCACCTGCGCGCAGCCGCTATCGCGCATCAGCGCGAGCAGCTCCTCGTCCTCGGCGATCGAAATGTCCGATTCGGTGAACCAGCGCACCTTTTCCCGTGCCAGCGCTCGCAGCAGGCGCTTGGCATGCGCCTTGTTGACGAACGAATTGTCGTCGGCGAACTCGATGAACGGGTGCGGCCAGATCGACTTGATGCGCCGGATCTCCCCGATCACCTTGTCGACCGGCTTCACCTTGTAGGTCGGGCTCAGGCGGATCGACGCGGCGCAGAACTCGCAGCGGAACGGGCAGCCGCGCTGCGTCTGCACCGTCAGGCGGTTGTAGCGGCCGACCTCGAGCAGCTCGAAGCGCGGCATCGGCGCGTGCGCGAGGTCGAAGCTGCGCCCGCGCGAGTCATAGACCGGCTGCAGCTCGCCGGCGCGAAGATCGCCCACCAGCGCCGGCCACGACGGCTCGCCTTCCCCGATCACGATGGCATCGGCGTGCTCGCGCGCCTCCGCGGGAAGCGCGCTGACGTGCAAGCCGCCGAGGATCACCTTGCTGCCGGCGGCACGATAGCGGTCGGCGAGCGCGTAGGCCTCGCGGATCTGCGCGCTGAAGCTCGAGATCGCGACCGCGTCGAACTCGCCGGGCAGATCGTCGAGCGCGGCGAGGTCCGGGACTTCGAGGTAGCTGACCTCGACATCGGACGGCGTCATGCCGGCCAGCGTCAGCAGGCCGAGGCTCGGCAGCGACGCGATCACCCTGCTGCGCTCGACGAACCCCGGCAGCGTGAGGCCGAGCGCCGTCAGCTCCTTGTTGTGGGCGCGCACGCCGCTCATCGCGATCAGGCCGAGCTTCATCGCGGCCATCCGGCAAGCACGCTGACCATCCCGGCGACGAGGCACAGCACCGGGATCGGGAAGAGATGCCGCAGCGGCTCGCGCCACGCGGCGAGGAAGCAGCAAAGCGGCATGGCGATGGCGCCGGCGATGAAGCCGAGCGAGGCGATCTGCGCGTTCGCCGGCGGCAGCGCAATCGCTCTCAGGCTGAGGCCGAAAAGCAGATTGAGGAAGCCCAGCCCGAAGAACGAGATGTGGCCCAGGCGCACGAGCCGGCGGCGGAACGAGCCGTAGCCGCCCATCCAGCGCTCCTGGTGGAAGAACAGCCCGACGGCGGCGCCGGAGAGCGCGCCGCCCAGCATGCCGATCCATCCCGCGAGCAGGTTGGATTCCCCGATCGCCATGACGCTCCTTTCGAAGGAGGAGCGTCCATTGTCGCCGATCGTCGACCGGCGTCGCTATCCCATGGCCTGGTGAGTCAGCGCTGCCAGGCCGCGCGCCGGAACTGCTTTCTGCGCGTGGTGACGGCGATGCGACGGCCCGCGAACTCGTGGATCTTCTCGCGGATGTCGGCGCGGATGTCTTCGGGCAGCGCGGTTGCCGCATCGTCGAAGCGGGCGACGACTTCTTCCGGCGCCGGGGGGCCGTCGTGAAAAAAGCCGCGCTTCTTGTCCCACACCAGCGCGCGGCCGCTCGAGTCGACGCCGTAGCAGAGCTGGAACAGCGTCACCTCGCCCTCGGCCTGCCAGACAAAGAGGTCGAAGTAATCGTCATGGAACCAGCGCCGGTGCGCCGGTGGATCGTCCGCGACTCCGAGAATCTCTTTCAGCATGTGGGCTGCGCCTTTGGACCGATGCGGTCGCTTCCGGGTTCTTTCGCCTGTCGGGCAAATATTGTCACGAAGTCGTTACAGCATCGATATTACCGATGGCAGGTCAACTCTTAGGCTGACCGGCGCGTTCAGGGCTGGAAAGGCGCGCAATACAACCATGAGGGAGGTGTGACAAAACGTAAAGGTCCCTGATACAGGGACGAATCTTGCTCCGCGTATCTTGCCCGATGAGGCGTGATGAACGTGAATGCAGAGGTGACGATGAAAACAGAAACGGCCGAGCGGCACTCAGACTTCCTTAAGTCGCTTGTCGAATTCACGAAGGATCATCGCGCCGCGCGCTGGAGCGGCACGCTGTCCGAGTTCCTCGAAGGGGTGTTCCCGGCCGATCCGCGCGGCATCACGCGGACCAGCCACCAGTACATCTGGGACATGTTGCGCTCGAACGGCTACGACGACGGTCTCTCCGAGGGCGGGCGCTTCCACTGTCAGCTCTTCGAGGACGACCTCTACGGGATCGACGACACCATCGGCCGGGTCGTCGACTATTTCAAGGCGGCGAGCGCCGGCTCCGAAGTTGGCAGGCGGCTGCTTCTGCTGCTAGGACCGCCGTCGGGCGGCAAGTCGAGCATGGTGATCCTGCTCAAGCGCGGCCTGGAGGCCTACAGCCAGACCGACGCGGGCGCGCTTTATGCCATCGGCGGCTGCCCGGTACACGAGTCGCCGCTGCATCTCATTCCGCATCGCATGCGCCCGCAGTTCCGCCAGACCTACGGCGTCGAGATCCAGGGCGAGCTGTGCCCGCACTGCGAGAGCCGCCTGCAGCGCGATCTGAACGGCGACTTCATGCAGATGCCGGTCGAGCGCCTGTTCGTGTCCGAGGCCTCGCGCATCGGCGTCGGCACCTACGCGCCGCACGATCCGACGACCGCCGACATCGCCGACCTCGTCGGCTCGGTCGACCTCTCCAAGGTCTCCGAATTCGGCGACGAAGGCGACCCGCGTGCCTGGTCGTGGTCGGGCGCGGTGTACGCCGCGAGCCGCGGCGTGCTCGAGATGATCGAGATCCTGAAGGTGAAGCGCGAGTTCCTGTATCTCCTGCTCACGCTGACACAGGAGAAGAACGTCAAGGTATCGCGCTTCCCGCTGATCCACCTCGACGAGACGATCATCGCGCACACCAACCTCGCCGAGTTCCGCAAGTTCCTGCAGGAGCCGGAGAACGAGGCGCTGCTCGACCGCATGGTCATCATCCAGGTCCCCTACACCCTCGACTACAAGGAAGAGGCGCGCATCTATCGCAAGCTCTGCTCTTCCACGCAGGCGTTCCGGCAGGTGCACCTCGATCCGCACGCGCTGCATGTGGCCGCGGTGTTCGCGGTGCTCTCGCGCCTCGGCGAGGGCGAGGAGCGCGATGCCGACAACGTGAAGAAGCTGCGCCTCTACGCCGGCGAGGACGTCGAGGGCATCGCGCCGAACGAGGCCGCCAAGATGCGCTCGCGCAGCCCGGACGAAGGGCTCTCGGGCGTGTCGCCGCGCTTCGTCATCAACGCGCTGTCGAACGCCATCATCCAGTCGCAGTCGAAGAGCCTGACCACGATGGACGTGCTGATCGCGCTCAAGGATTCGATCGAGTCCGACGTGCGCATCGACGGCAAGAAGAAGAGGAAGTGGGTCGACTTCCTGGTCGCCGTGCGCAAGGAGTTCTACAACCGCTGGGTGAAGGAAGACGTGCACAAGGCGCTGTTCGTGTCCTTCGAGCAGGAAGCGCAGCAGCTGCTCGACAAGTACATCGACGAGGTGGAGGCCACGCTCGACAACCGCACGCTGCGCGATCCGATCACGAGCGAGGAGAGGAAGGCCGACGAGCGCTTCCTGCGCTCGGTGGAGGAGAAGATCCGCATCTCGGAGTCGGGCAAGCTCTCCTTCCGCCAGGAAGTCGTGCGCAAGGCGATGGGCGCCTACAAGCGCGGCGACAAGTTCACCCTCGACAGCCATGCGCCGCTGCACGACGCGATCGAGCAGTACCTGTTCGAGAGCCGGCGCGACGTGCTGCGCCTGGTCTCCTCCGCGGCGCGGCCCGACGACGAGACGCGCCAGAAGATCTCCGTGGTCGAGAAGCGCCTGGTCGACGAGTACGGCTACGACAACCACAGCGCGCGCGAGGCGCTGAACTACGTGACCACGCTGCTGGCGCAGGAATGACGTGACGATCCGACTCGCCGCCGAAACGCCCTGGTACGACCTTTTCTCGCGCGGCGCCCGCGACTGGCTGCGCCACAACGAGAAGGTGCGCGAGGCGGTCAAGGACACGCTGCCGGATCTGCTCGCCGGCTCCGACCTGATGACGCGGCCGGGCAACCGCACGGTCGCGGTGCCCGTGAAGTTCCTCGAGCATGCGCGGCTGCGCCTCGCCGACACGCAGGTGCACCAGGGCGCCGGGCAGGGCAAGGGCGAGCCCGGCGATATCCTGCAGCCGGGCCGCGAGGAAGGCGACCAGCCCGGCAACCAGGGCGGCACCGGCGAGGGCGAGATCCGCTTCGTCGTCGAGCTGAAGATCGACGAGATCGTCGACTGGCTGTGGGAAGAGCTCAAGCTGCCGGAGCTCAAGCCCAAGCGCAACGCCAGCGTCGACCAGGCCGAATACATCCGCGAGGGCTGGGACAAGCGCGGCGCCCGCTCGCGCCTCGATCGGCGCCGCACGATGAAGGAAGCGGTCAAGCGCCGCGCGGTACAGGAAACCGCCACGGAAAGTCCGGTCGCCCTCGTCAACGACGACCTGCGCTTCCGCCAGCTGGTGAAGCGTCCTTCGCCCGCCACCAGCGCGGCCGTGATCTTCGCGCTCGACGTCTCCGGCAGCATGGACGAGGCGCAGCGACGCCTCGCCAAGCAGTTCTTCTTCTTCGCCCTGCAGGGCATCCGGCGCCAGTACGCGAAGGTGGAAACCGTGTTCCTCGCCCACGCCGCGCAGGCCTGGGAGTTCGACGAGAGCCAGTTCTTCCAGGCCTCGTCCTCCGGCGGCACGGTGACCTCGAGCGTCGCGCGGCTCGCCCTCGACGTGATGTCCAGCCGCTACGATCCGTCGCGCTACAACGTCTACTTCTTCTACGCCTCGGACGGCGAGAACGCGGCCGAGGATCGCGACGAGGCGCGCGGCACGCTGGCCGAGATCGCGCAGCAGGTGAACTATGCCGGCTACTGCGAGACCGGCGGCATCGCCACCTTCCGCCCGCGCGATACGCAGCTCGCCGAGATCTTCACCGAGCTGAAGGGAAGCGGCCTTCCCGTCGGCACCAGCCATCTCGCGTCGCAGGACGACGTGTGGAATGCCATCCGGTCTTTCTTCACCGAGCAAGCCGCCGTTGAGTGAACTGGCGGAATACGCGCAGCGCATCGAGTCGCTCGCGCAGGGGCTCGGCCTGGACTACTACCCGGTCGATTTCGAGCTCGCGCCGGCGAGCCTGATGACGGAGATCGCGGTCTACGGCCTGCCGGTGCGCATGCCGCACTGGTCCTTCGGCGTGCGCTACATCCACCAGCTCGTGCGCCAGAGCATGGGGCACTCGAAGATCTTCGAGGTGATGTTCCCGGGCGACCCGTGCCGCGCCTTCCTGATGGACACCAACTCGACGGCGGAGAACGCGCTCGTCACGGCGCACGTGCTCGGCCACGCCGACTTCGCCAAGAACAACCAGCTCTTCGCGCGCTTCCACGCCATGGCCGGCGCGAATATCGTCGAGACCGCCGCCGCGCACGCGCACCGCATCCAGCTCGCCATCGAGGCGCACGGCGTCGAGCGCGTGGAGCACGTGCTCGACGCGGCGCTCGCGCTCGAGTCGCACATCGACATCGGCGCGGAGCTGCATCGCAGCCGCTACGCCGAGTTCGTCGCCGACAAGGAAAGGCCGCAGCAGTCGGCGTTCCATCAGCGCTTCCAGCAGCTCCCGGGCGCGGACGCGCAACCGACGCCGCCCGCCCCCGGCCAGGTCCGCGCAGCGATCCCGCCGCATGCCGAGTACGACCTGCTGTGGTTCATCGCGAACTACGCGCCGGAGCTCGAGCAATGGGAGCGCGACATCTTCCTGATGGTGCGCTGCGAGTCGTTCTACTTCTATCCGGTGTTCGCCTGCCAGATCATGAACGAGGGCTGGGCCTCGTACTGGCACGCGCGCCTGCTGCGCGAGGCCGACTTCCTGCCGCAGCCGATGTACCTCTCCGCGATCAAGGCGCATTCGGACGTCGTGCGCCCCTTCGCCGGCGGCGAGCAGGCCGCGCTCGCCATCAATCCCTACCACCTCGGCTTCACCATGTGGGAGCGCATCGTCGAGCGGCACGGCCTGGAAAAGGCGCGCGCGGTGCGCCGCGAGGAGGACGACTTCGGCTTCGTGCGCAACTGGCTCGACGAGGAGCTCGCCGAGGAGGCCGGTCTCTTCGTCTACGAGGCGCGGCCCGGCGACGAGATCCGCGTCGCCAGCAAGGACATCAATGCGATCCGGGAGGCGATCCTCGCCCCCAAGTTCAACTTCGGCGCGCCGCGCGTGGCTGCCGCCGAGCTGAAGAACGACGGCAGCCTAACGCTTGCCCACGATCACGCCAGCGACGGGCGCGGCCTCGACGTCACGCGCGCAAAGCGCGTGCTCGACTACGTGCACCGCGTCTGGCGAAGGCCGGTGCGCCTCGAGACGGTCAGCGACCGCGGCGAGGCGGTGGAGCTGACCGCTTAGAGCAGGATGGCGATGATGACGACCAGCAGCAGGATGATGAGCAGCTGGTCGTTCGACAGCGCGCCGCCCGCGGGCAGCAGATCGATCTTGCCGGCGATCTGAGCCACTTCCGCGTCGGTCATCGCGTCGACGCGCGCTTCGGCGTCCTTCACGTTGATGCCGAACTTCTCGAGCTGCTTCGACACTTCCGGGCGCTCGAGCACCGCCTTCACCTTCTCGCGGTCGCCGGAGGGCACGGCCTTGTCGGTCGCGATCATGGCCGCGTTCGCCTGCTGCGCGACGAACACCGCGATGAGGAACAGCACACCCAGGATCTTCTTCATGTTCGGCTCTCCAAAAAATAAACCGCCCGAATATAGCGGCCTCATATGACAGGCGTCATGGGCATAATGCCGGCCCATGAAAGCCTACTTCATCCAGTCGAACGAAAAGGGCACCAGCCTCGAGCTGCGCGAAGCGCCCCAGCCGCAGCCCGCGCCTGGCAAGCTGCTCGTCAAAGTCCACGCTGCAAGCCTGAACCGCGGCGAATTCCTCCGCGCGCACGGCCTCACGAAGCCCGGTCCGGCGAAGCTCGCCGGCTCCGACGGCGCCGGCGAAGTCGTCGGTACCGGCGAGCGCGTCATGGGCCGATTGCCCGGCTCCTTTGCCGAGTACGCGCTGATGGACGTGCCCGATGCCATCCCCGTGCCGGCGAACATGTCGTGGGAAGAGGCGGCGGCGACGCCGATCGCGTTCCTCGTCACCTACGACATGCTCGTGCAGCAGGGCGCTCTGAAGCCCGGCGAATGGCTGCTCGTCACCGGCATCACCTCGGGCGTCGGCGTGTCGTGCCTGCTCGCCGCGAAAGCCATCGGTGCGAAGGTGGTCGGCACCTCCGGCTCCGCCGACAAGCTGAAGCAGCTCGCTTCCCTGGGCCTCGACGTCCCGGTGCAGACGCGCAGGCCCGACTTCCACGACGCCGTGATGAAGGCGACGGGCGGCAAAGGGGTGAACCTGGTCGTCAACAACGTCGGGGGCACGGTGTTCCCGGAATGCGTGCGCAGCCTGGCCTACGAAGGGCGTTTGGCGACCGTCGGCTACCTCGACGGCACGATGAAGAGCGAGATCGACCTCGACGCGCTGCACGCGAAGCGCCTCAAGCTCTTCGGCGTGTCGAACAAGCTGCGCAACGCCGAGCAGCGCGGCGTCACGGTCTCGGGATTCAAGCGCGACTGGCTGCCGCTCTTCGCGAGCGGCAAGCTCAAGCCGCTCATCCACAAGGTCTACGACTTCAAGGACGTGCCGGCCGCGAAGGCGCTGATGGAATCGGACGCCGCGATCGGCAAGATCGTCGTGCGCATCTGATTCGGGGACGGAGCCCTAACCGGCGTTAATCGATGACTTCGTCGGCGCGCAACAGCAGATCGCGCGGCACGCTTAGTCCAAGGGAAGCGGCGGTCTTGCGATTAATAACCATGCGCGGGTCTGCCGAAACGACCGGTAGCTCGCTGATCTTCGCCCCGCCAAGGATCCGGCCCACGTAGCGCCCGACCTGTCGATAAGAGTCGATCGCCGCGGTTCCGTAGCTAATCAAGCCACCGGCGAGCGCATGCTCGCGCCAGCCGTACATAACCGGAATGGAATGGCGTGCGGCGAGCGCGATCACCTGCGCGCGCCGATTGTCCAGAAACGGATCCGTCGTCACGAGAAGCGCCTTGCTGCCTCGTCGAGCCAGCTCAGCAAATACCGCGTCGACCTCGTCTGCCGTGCCCGCGCTGGAGAAATTGACACTGCGCTTGAGCACTCTTGCAGCGGCGGAAATTTCGCGCAGCGAAGTCTCCGAAGTCGGATTCTTGCGATTCATCAACACGTCGTAAGTGCGCACCGCAGGCAGCAATACCGACAGTAGCTCGAGCCGCTTTCCTTCAAGCGCCTCAGTAAGCTGGCTGACGCCAGTGACGTTGCCGGTGGGACGACTGAGACTGGAAACCAGGCCGAGCTTCAGCGGGTCCCCGCCCGCGGCGAAGACGATCGGAATGTCTCCTGTGGCTTTCCGGGCGGCGATAGCGGACGCGTTCCCGCCTGTTGCGACCAGCACGTTCACCTTCAGGGCCACGAGATCCGCGGCCAGTCCATCGAGGTCCTCGAACCGCCCTTCTGCCCAGCGGTACTGAATCGCGACGTTCCTATTTTCTACATAACCCGTCTCCCTCAGCCCCTCGCGGAAGGCCGGAAGGAGACTGTCTACGCTGGCGGCCGTTCGGGCGCTGAGAAAGCCAATCGCCGGCATGTTCGCCGTCTGAGCAGACGCCGCGCTCGGCCAGAACTCGGCAGCGCCAAAGGCAATTATCAGAGCAGCGCGGAGAAAACGCAGGCGGCTAGGCGCGGGCCGGCTTGGGCTTGGCATGACCGTGTTTCCTCCCTCTGGAAAACGTGGTCTGTCCCGGATTATTCGGCCTTGATCTTCGCCTCTTTGACCACCTTGCCCCAGGTCTCGTATTCGCGCGCGATGTAGCGCCCGAATTCGTCGGGCGTGCTGGACTGCGGCTCGACGCCGGTCTTCTGCATCGCCGCCACGACTTTCGGGTCGGCCAGCGCCTTGACGATGTCGCGATTCAGCCGGTCGATGACGTCTTTCGGCGTCCTGGCCGGCGCGAGATAGCCGTACCAGTTGAGCGCCTCGTAGCCGGGGAAGCCCTGCTCGGCAACGGTCGGCACGTCCGGCATGAGCTGCGCGCGCTTGGAGCCGGTGGTCGCGATCGCCCGCGCCCTGCCCGCCTGGATCTGCTTGATGGACGAGATCGGCGTGGCGAAGAACGAATCGACCTGTTTGCCGAGGAAGCCCTGCATCGCCGGCCCGCCACCCTTGTAGGGCACGTGCACGATGTCGATCTTCGCCATCATCTTGAGTAGCTCGCCGGCGAGGTGGCCGGCACCGCCGATGCCGGAGGACGCGTAGGTGACCGCGCCGGGCTTCGACTTCGCGAGCTTCACGTAATCGCCGACGTTCTTCGTTTCGAGCGACGGCTGCACGACGAGCACGTTGGCGAACACCGCTGCCATGCTGACGGGCGCCAGATCGCGCAATGGGTCGTACGGCGTCTTCAGGATATGCGGGTTCACGGCGAGCGCGCCCACGTTCGCCAGCACGATCGTGTAGCCGTCGGGCGCCGCCTTGGCGACGTAGTCGACGGCAATGTCGCCGCCGGCGCCGGCGCGGTTCTCGACCACCACCTGCTGGCCGAGCAGGTCGCCGAGCACCGTCGACACGATGCGCGCCGTGGTGTCGGTACCGCCGCCGGGCTCGAAGCCCACGACGGTGGTGACCGGCTTGCTCGGGAAGCCCTGCGCGGCGACGGTTGCGCTGAACGCCAGCGCGGCGATTGCAACGGCTGCTCTCATTGAATCCTCCTCATTTTCCCTGAAAGACGGGCTTTCTCTTCTCCATGAAGGCTCTGCGGCCCTCTTTGTAATCCTCGCTGTCGAAGCATTCCTTGACCCACGCCGCGCACGCCGCCGCATCGTAGGAGCCCGCCGTGACTTCGCGGATGATGCGCTTCGCCGCGCGCATCGTGAGCGGCGCATTGGCGGCGATCATGTCGCAGTATTCGCGCGTCGCGCGCTCGAGCTCGGCCACCGCCACCACCCTGTGCACGAGGCCCATCTGATGCGCTTCGGCAGCGCTGAACTGGCGCGCGGTAATCATGATCTCGCGCGCATAAGCCGGCCCCACGAGGTCAACCAGCTGCTTCATCGAGCCGGCGCGGTAGCCGAGGCCCATCTTCGCCGCCGGGATACCGAAGCGCGCATCATCGGCCGCGATACGCAGGTCGCAGAGGCTCGCGATGTTCAGCCCGCCGCCCAGGCAATAGCCGCGGATCATGGCGATGGTCGGCTTGTCGCACTCCTTCAGCCGCGCCTGCGCCTTCTGGCCGATCTCGTCGTAGCGGGCGACCTGCTCGGCCGTGGCACGCTCCTTCTCGAACTGCGAGATGTCGGCGCCCGAGGCGAAGGCCTTGTCGCCCGCGCCGGCGAGCACGACGGCACGGATCGCCGCATCCGACTCGAAGCCGGCCAGCACCTCCGGGATCGCCTGCCACATCTCGAGCGACACGGCGTTGCGCCGCTCGGGATTGTTGAACACGAGCCAGCCGATGGCGCCGTCCTTGCGCGCCAGGATCTGCTCGGTCAGAC
>DATDCR010000372.1:0-5952 GCA_036524215.1 Burkholderiales bacterium | reverse complement strand
AGGAGGTGCTGGCGGCGATGGAGCGGGCGGAGGTGCCCGCCGGCCGCATCTACAGCGCCGCCGACATCGCGTCCGATCCGCACTACGCGGCGCGCGGCATGATCGAGCGCATCGTCGCTGCCGACGGCGAGCCGCTCAAAGTACCGGGCGTGATACCGAAGCTGTCGGGCACGCCGGGCGCCATCCGCAGCCAGGCGCCCGCGCTCGGCGAGCATACCGGCGAGGTCCTGCGCGAGATTGGTTATACGGATTCCGAGATTTCGGCCCTCCGCCAGGGCCGCGTGATCTGATGTTCAACTGACCCTTTACCCATGATCGACAACATCGACCACATCGTCCTCACCACGCGCGACAAGGCGGCGTGCATCCGCTTCTATACCGAGGTGCTCGGCATGAAGCTCGTCAGCTTCCGCACGCCGACCGAGGAGCGCATCGCCTTCAGCTTCGGCAGCCAGAAGATCAACCTGCACGAGTGGGGGCGCGAGTTCGAGCCGCGCGCGCATGTCGCGGTGCCCGGCTCCCTCGACCTGTGCTTCATCGCCGCCATTCCGCTCGACGACGTCATGCGCAAGCTGAAGGCCGCCCGGATTGCGATCGTCGAAGGCCCGGTGAAGAAGACCGGCGCCGTCGGCCCGATCCGCTCGGTGTACGTGCGCGATCCGGACCTCAACCTGGTCGAGATCTCGGTGTACGAAAGCTAGCGGGAACGCGCCTTGCACCGGGCGCCTCACTCTAATAGGAGGCGTGCATGGCAGGCATTCCGAGGCATCAAGGCCGCAGCGAGCCGAAGCTCGGGCCGAGCGATCTTTCCGACACGATCTCGGACCGGCCCGACAGCGAGAACACCGACAGCGACGCCGGCGGCACGGGCGAGCGCGTCACGGTCGGCAAGATCCATCCCAGCGAAGACAACCAGGAAGCCGGCGTCGACCGCGTGGTCGACGCGTCGGAGGCGGGCCTGGGCGGTGGCCTCGATCAGGCGGAGGAAGCACGGCTCGGCCTGACCGATGAAGAGCTGAAGAAAGGGGCTAAGAGACCGAAGCCCTGATCCCGCGCTCTTCGAGGGAATGCACGACCGCCTGCGTGTGCTCGCGGTCGCGCGTCTCGATCAGGAACTCGACCTCGGGCGCGCGCACCGAGGCCGTGCCGAAGATGCGCTGGTGCTGCACCTCGACGATGTTGCCGCCGGCGTCGGCGATCAGCTGAGCCACCTTGGCGAGGCTGCCGGACACGTCCGGCATGGTCACGCGCAGGCGCACGAGCCTCTGGTCGCGCACGAGGCCGCGCATCAGCACCGAGGCGAGCACGCGGCTGTCGATGTTGCCGCCGGAGATCGGGATGCCGACGCGCTTGCCGGCGAAGTGCCGCGGATGCTCGAGCAGCGCGGCGAGCGCCGCGGCGCCCGCGCCTTCGGCGACCGTCTTCTCGATTTCGATCAGCGCGACGATGGCGCGCTCGATCGTTTCTTCCTGCACCACGAGCACGTCCTCGACCTGCTTCTGGATGATGCCGAAGGCGATGTCGCCGACGTCCTTGACCGCGATGCCCTCGGCGATCGTGTCGCCGCCGACCTTGATCGGCTCGCCGCGCAGGCGCTGGTGCATGGACGGATAGGTCTTCGACTCGACGCCGAAGACGCGGATCGACGGGCGCAGCGCCTTTGCCGCGGTGGCGACCCCGGCGATGAGGCCGCCGCCGCCGATCGGCACGACGAGCACATCGAGGTCCGGCACCGCCTGCAGCATCTCGAGGCCGACGGTGCCCTGGCCGGCTACGATGAGCGGATCCTCGTATGGATGGACGAAGACGAGGTTGTCGCGCTTCGCCACCTCGTGCGCGTGCCTGGCCGCGTCGGCGAGCGTCTCGCCTTCGAGCAGCACGTTCGCGCCGTGCACCTGCGTGTTCTTGACCTTCGTGTTCGGCGAGCCTTTCGGCATGACGATCACCGCCGGGATGCCGAGGCGAGCGGCATGGTAGGCGACCGCCTGCGCGTGGTTGCCCGCGCTCATCGCGATGACGCCGCGCTTTCGCTCCGCCTCGCTCAGCGAAAGGAGCTTCGTCAGCGCGCCGCGCTCCTTGAAGGAGGCGGTGAACTGCAGGTTCTCGAACTTCAGATGCAGCTCGCAGCCCGTCAGGCGGGAGAGGGTGCGGCTGGGAAGAAACGGCGTGCGCTCCACGGCGCCCTGGATGCGCGCCGCGGCCGCCCGGATGGCGTCCAGCGAAATCATGGCGAAATGTTAAAGGTTTAATGATGCGGCGGCCCGTGCGGGAGCGCGGGCTCGTTCCATATCGGGAGCGTTGCGGGCAAAGGGACTACACTTACGCCGAGCGTGCTCTTTTTGACATGACCATCCGGATCCTCATCGCGGACGACCACGGCGTCGTCGCCGAAGGCCTAAAGCACCTGATCGAGGCGCAGGCCGACCTGCGGGTGGTGGCCATCGTCAACGACGGCCGCGAGGCGGTGCGCGTGGCGAAGGACGAGCAGCCCGACGTCGTGCTGATGGACCTGTCGATGCCCGAGCTGAACGGTGCCGACGCGACGCGCGCCATCATCGAGCGCGACGCCAAGTGCCGCGTGATCGTGCTCTCCATGTATGCCGACCGCGAATACGTGCGCCGCGCCTTGAAAGCCGGCGCGGCCGGCTACGTGGTGAAGCGCTCCGCGGCGAAGGAAGTGGTCGAGGCGATCCGCGCCGTGCACGCCGGGCAGCGCTATCTCAGCCCGCGCGTCGCCGACGTGGTGATCGACGATTACGCCGGCGACGGCAAGGGCGATCCGCTCGAGCGGCTGTCGGCGCGCGAGCGCGAGGTGCTGCAGCTGCTCGCCGAAGGCCGCACCGGCGCGGAGATCGCGACGCGCCTTTCGCTCTCGCAGAAGACGGTGGAAACCTACCGCGCGCGGCTGGTGGAAAAGCTCGGCATTCGCGATGTCGCCGGCCTGGTGAAATTCGCCATTCAGCGCGGCATCGTCTCGCTCGACTAGCCGCTCGCCTCGCTTGCTTCGCCGCGCCTGAGCGGCTCGAGGAGCGGCAGCAGCTCGCGAGGATCGCAGGGCTTGAGCAGGTAATGGTCGAAGCCCGCGGCTTGCCCCATGCGCCGGTCCGCCGCCTGCGTCCAGACGCCGGAGATGGCGACCAGGAGCGGCGCCAGCGGGCCATGGCGCTCGCGCAGCTCGCGCGCCACGGCAAAGCCGCTCATGCCGGGCATGTTGATGTCGGCAATCACCGCGTCGGGCCGGATCAGCCGGCAGGCCTCGAGCACTTCATCGCCGCGCAGCGCGGTGTGCACCTGGTCGCCCTCGTCGCGCAGGATGGCGGCGAGCGTGCTGGCCGTGTCGCGGTCGTCGTCCGCGATCACGACGCGAAGCGAGCGGCGCGCAGCGCCGCTTCCCGCTTTGACGACCCGCAAGCCGGCCTTTTCGCTCATCTGCTCGTCCGTTGGAGGGCTGGTGATTCTCACCCGTCCTTTCGCGCGTCGCAAGCGTTCGATTTCGCGTCGAAAAATTTCGACGTTACGTCGCGGCGCTTTTCGATACGCGCCGCAGCCCGCAAAAATTACAATCCGCCGCCGTGTCGATCCACAAGCGATGGCCTTTCACCGAGCGCATGGTGCGCGACGCGCCCGAATGGGGCGGCGTGTACGTGCTGTGGCAGGAGCGCACGCCGCTCGCCGTCGGGCACGCTTGCGGTCCTCGCGACACGATCCAGGCCCGGCTGCTGACGCACCTCGCGAACGTGCCGCAGGCGGGCACGCAGGGCGTGACGCACTACTCCTGGGAAATCTGTGCCGATGCGGCGGCGCGCTGCGCGCATGTCGAGGCCGAGCTCGGCCTGGCGAGCGCGAAGGAACCGCGTCACGAGGCGTAGCCATGGCGGCCGGCCGCGTCCTGGTCATCGACGACAACGCAGACATGCGCGCCTCGCTGAGCACGCTGCTCGTGCTGCTCGGCTACGAGGTGGAGACCGCTGCCGACGGCACGCAGGCCCTTCTCATCCACCGCGCCCGCAACGTGGCGAAGGTGATCACCGACATCTTCATGCCCGGCAAGGAAGGCATGGAAACCATCGAGGCCTTCAAGAGCGAATGGCCCTGGGTGCGAGTGATCGCCATGTCGGGCGGCGGCGAGGTGGCGAGGGGAAGCTACCTCGAGGTGGCGCAGCAGGTCGGCGCCGATGCGGTCCTGCAAAAGCCTTTTACGCTCGACAGCCTCAGGCGCGCGCTCGCGCCGTAGAGGTCGCGGCTAGCGAACCTCCGAAATCAGCTTCAGCAGCGCCTCGGTCTCGAAGGGCTTCGCGATGTGGTGATCGAAGCCGGCGAGCTTGGCGAGGATCCGGTCGGAGGACTGCTTCCAGCCGGTGACGGCGATGAGCAGCGGCCGCTCCTTGCCGTAGATCTGCCGTACCTCGCGCGCCACGTCGTAGCCGGTCATCCCCGGCATGCCGATGTCGATGAGCGCGACGTCCGGGTCGAAGTCGCGCACCATGCGCAGCACTTCCGCGCCGCGATACACCTCGCGCACCTCGTGTCCTTCGTCCTGCAGGATCATGGCGAGCGTGGCGACCTGGTCGCGCTCGTCGTCGGCGACGAGGATGCGCAATCCCTTGCGCGGTTGGCTGGCCGGCGCCTGCGCGGAGGTGTTCTTGGTCACCCGCCGATCATAGCCAGCGTGTGTGCGGTGCACTAGTCGCATTCTCCCGTCGCCGTTCCGCTACAGCGGCCGAACAGCTCCTACAAGCTGCTGAAAATTCGAGGATGTAGGGGGAATCACTACAGCAGACTCGGTACCCTTCTACAGCCGTGTCAAGGTATCTTCCGACGGCTGTTTTTCCGCCGACCTCGCATAACGAACGAACGGGAGCGCGTCCGTGAATCTGCCCCTGAAAGAAACCGAAGCCCGTGCCGTGGGCCATGCCGAAGAGCTGACCGCGATTCACACTGCCCTCGTCGCCCTCCGACGCGGCGACCCGGCAGCGAAGCTGCCGATCCAGGGAAGCCCGGCGTTCAGCCGCGTGGCGGACGTCTTCAACGACCTCGTCGAGCAGAACGTGGCGATGGCCGAGGAGCTGGCGAAGCTTTCGCAGGCGGTCGGCAAGGAAGGCAAGCTCAAGCGCCGTGCGGCGCTCCCTCAGGCGCGCGGCTTCTGGGCGCAGTCGGTCGAGAACATCAACGCGCTGATCGACGACCTGGTGCACCCGACGAACGAAGCGGCACGCGTGATCGGCGCGGTGGCGCAGGGCGACCTCTCCAAGTCGATGGCGCTCGAGATCGACGGCCGGCCCCTCGAGGGCGAGTTCCTGAGGAACGCCAAGACCATCAACAAGATGGTGGAGCAGCTCGGCAACTTCGCGGCCGAAGTGACGCGGGTGGCGCGCGAGGTGGGCACCGAAGGCAAGCTCGGCGGGCAGGCCAAGGTGAAGGGCGTGGCGGGCGTGTGGAAGGACCTCACGGACAACGTGAACTCCATGGCGGGCAACCTCACGTCCCAGGTACGGAACATCGCCGACGTGACGACCGCGGTGGCGAAGGGCGACCTCTCGAAGAAGATCGAGGTGGACGTGAAGGGCGAGTTCCTCACCCTGAAATCCACCATCAACACGATGGTGGACCAGCTCCGATCCTTCGCGGCGGAAGTGACGCGCGTCGCGCGCGAGGTGGGAACCGAAGGAATTCTGGGCGGCCAGGCGCGAGTCGAGGGTGTTTCCGGAACGTGGAAGGACCTGACGGACTCGGTGAACTCGATGGCCGGCAACCTAACCTCCCAGGTGCGAAACATCGCCGACGTGACGAAGGCGGTGGCCGCGGGCGACCTCTCGCGCAAGATCACGGTGGACGTGAAGGGCGAGGTGCTTGAGCTGAAATCGACCATCAACACGATGGTGGACCAGCTGCGTTCGTTCGCGGCCGAGGTGACGCGGGTGGCGCGCGAGGTCGGCACCGAAGGCAAGCTCG
>DATDCR010000371.1:0-1713 GCA_036524215.1 Burkholderiales bacterium | reverse complement strand
CTTTGTCAATGTGCCCTACGCGTTGTCGATACACCCGTCGATACCCGCCGCCAACATCAGGGAATTCATCTCCTACGCCAAAGCCCGTCCGGGCAAACTCCATTTTTCATCGTCGGGCAGCGGCGGCACGCCGCACCTCTGCGGCGAGCTGCTGAAAACCATGGCGGGCATAGACATGGTGCATGTACCGTACAAGGGCGGCGCGCCGGCAATGATCGACCTGCTGAGCGGTCAGGTGCAGATGTATTGCGCGGGCATCACCGCGTCGCTGCCGCATGCGAAGTCGGGCCGCTTGCGCCTGATCGCGGCCACCACCCTCAAGCGATCGGCGGTCGCGCCCGACGTACCGACCGCACACGAGTCGGGACTCGCGGGCTTCGATGTGGCATCGTGGATATCGATCATGGCGCCGGCGAAGACGCCGCGCCCGATCATTCAGCGGCTTTACGACGAAATTGCAAGAATCACCAACGAACCGACCATGCGCAACTACATCATCGCGCAGGGCGCCGAGCCCGCGCTGCAGACGCCTGACGAATTCAGCGCCTACCTGAAAGAAGAAATCGCCAAGTGGGCGAAAGTGGTCAAGGCGTCCGGCGCTAGGATCGATTGATCAGGATCGTCCGCATGCCTTGCGGGCCGCTCAGCGCGGCGGTGGTAGGAGTTCTGGGCCCAGCCGGATTCGTTCGCGCGCTTCACCTCCTGCTCAACAAGCTCGCCGACTAGGCGCGGCAGATATAGCTGACGGTGCGGATGCGCCGCTCGGCCAGGTTCTGCACCTGGTTGCGCGCCATGCGCGGATATTCGTCGCCGAGAAGGATGCCGAAGCCGAGCGGCGTCGCGCCGGGCTTCGCCATGCCGGCGGCCTTGTTACTGAACCAGGCCGCGCTCTCGTCGGTGGAATCGATCTCCTGCTCGATCTTGAAGCCGGCGGCGGCAAGCAGCTCGCGCATCTGCGCCGGCGAGGCGAGATGGCTGATCGAGGGCTCGCGGGCCCAGGGCACGGGGAAGAGCACCGGTCCGCCTTCACCCTGCAGCACGTCGTATACCGCGAAGATGCCGCCGGGCTTGAGCGCGCGCCGGGCGCTCGCGTAAACCGCGTCCTTGGCCGCGATGTTCATCGCCACGTGGATGGTCATCGCGGCATCGAAGCTGCCCGGCGCGAAGCCCAGGCGCGTCGCATCGCCCTGCACGAAGCGCACCTTGTCGGCAAGGCCGACCCACTGCGCCATGGCGGTGGCCGCCTCGCAGTAGGCCAGCGTCAGGTCGACGCCGGTCACCCGGGAGCCGTACACCTCGGCAAGCGTGCGCGCGGGCCCGCCGAGGCCGCTGCCGATGTCGAGCACGTGGCAGCCCGGCCTGAGCTCCATCCGGGCGGCCAGCTCGAGCGTCGCCTTGCGGCCGCGGATATGGAATTCGCTCACCGCGGCGAGATCGTCGTTGCGCAGCCGTGCCATGTCCTTCCCGGCGGCCACGAGCGCGGCGCGCACCGCATCGACGACACTGCCGGCAGCGGCGTAATGCCGCTCGACGCTCAAGGCTTCGCGCCCTTCGCGAGCTGGGCCATCGTCTTCGCGACCGCCTCGGCACCGAACTTCTTCACCAGGGCTTCGAGGCCGATCTCGACCTCGCCGCGCGTGGGCTGCTGCTTTTCATCCCTTTGCACCTCGCGCTCGACGTAGGTGAGGGCGTCGTCCCCGCACACCTGCACGC
>DATDCR010000370.1:0-3001 GCA_036524215.1 Burkholderiales bacterium | reverse complement strand
CGATCGGCACGCGCGGCTACTACATCCTGCTCGGCGCGATCGCCATTTTCATTCTCGGGCCGCTCGGCGGCGTCGCCGCCGCCTACATGAATTTCTCTCTCGGCTTCTTCATCGGCGGCCAGGTGCTCGCCGGGATCCTCGGCAGCGTGGTGACCTTCGGCTACGGTGCCGAAGGCCGGCACGGCGCGAATTACATGCAGTCGATGGCGGCGTCGGTCGCCGGCATGGCGGCGATGGGCGTCCTGATCCAGACGATGATCTGGCTCGGCCTCGCCGAGCCGCCGACGTGGCAGCTCATCGCCTACTTCCTCTGCATCGGCATGTTCGGCGTCGGTCTCGGCATGCTCTATACGCCGCTCGTCGTCGACCGCATGCAGCTCAAGTACCCGTCGGGGCTCGCGGTGGCGAACATCCTGCGCGCGCTGTCCGATCCGGGATTGCTGCGCCGATCGATCGCGCGCCTCGGCGGCGGCCTCGGCCTGGGCGTTGGGCTGACCCTCGCCGCGGAGAAAATGGCCGCGTTCGCGTTCCTCGGCAGGATGGCCTTCTCGGCATCGAACTTCGGCGCCGGCATGATCGTCGGCGCGCGCATCGGCGTACCGGCGATCACCGTCGGATTGATCGGCCTCGCGCTCACGCCGTGGCTGCGCGAAATTGGGCTGCTGGGGCCGAACGATCCCTGGCGCAAGGTCGGCTTCCTGATCTCGCTCGGCACCATCCTCGGTGCGGCGATCGTGGACATCACGCTGGTCGCGCGCGAAGCTCTCGCGCGCCATCGCTCCGCTGCGCCCGCCGCGCCGGTCGCTGGCGAGGAATGGAAGCAAGTCGATACGCGCAAGCTTTTCGCCTGGGCCGTGTTTTGGGGCATTGCGGTGATCGGCGTGTCCGTCAGCATGGGCGTGCCGGCCGGTTACGCCGTGCTCGGCGTGTTCCTCGCCTGCATTTTCGTGCTGATCAACGGCATCAGCGTCGGCATTTCGGATTCGAATCCGATCTCTTCCGCCTTCGTGGTGGGCGTCACCGTGATGGCGCTCGCCGGGCTCACCAACCCGATCGTGGGCCTGCTGGCGGGCGCGATCCTCCTGATCAGTACGGTGGTTGGAGCCGACATGCAGCAGGACCGCTCGACCGGCTGGCGCCTCGGCACCAACCGCACGATCCAGTTCCGTTACCAGGTCATCGGCATCTTCATGGGGGCGGTGTTCGCGGTCGCGATCACCAAGCTATTCCTCGCCGCCTACCCGGTGCTGAAGGTCGACACCTTCCTCCATCCCGAGATGAAGACCGGCAACTGGCAGAGCGCCATGACCTACAAGTTCGCCGGCGTGCTGCGTGGCCTCGCTTCCAGCGAGACCACTACTCTCAAATTGATGGCGCTCGGCGTCGCGATCGGACTCGTCATCCAACTCCTGCGTCTCGCTCTCAAGCGCAGCGCCGCGTACCAGGCGTGGAAGGAACGCAATGCCGGGACGAAGGCTGCGGATTTCGTGATCGACACTGTCATCCTGCCCGGCCCGTACGCCTCGAGTCTCGGCGGTTTCGTGGAGTTCCCGACGGCCTTCTGGTACGGCTTCGGCGGCGTCTTCTCCTCGACCTGGCAATGGGTCGCCGCGCGAACCAATGCCGGCAAGGACAGCGACGCGCCGCAGGATATGGATACGACTTCGCTCATCGGTGGCGGCCTCGTCGCCGGCGAGGCGCTCGCCTTCCTCACGCTCGGCATCATCGGCCTGCTAGCGCTCGCACGCTAGATGAGAGAAGAAGGCTCGGTCGACCGGCAGGCGCGATGGCGCGGCCGGCTCGCCTTCCTCTTCTTTCTCGGCTACTGCGCCTTTGTCATTTATCTGGTGATGAATCCCCATACGCGCATCATCGGCGTCTTCAACGTGCCGGTGGTCGCTTTCATGCTCTCGCACTACTTCCTCAAGTCGGTCATGGAAGATCCGCAGCGCTGGTGGCGGCAGCTCGTGTACCGCGGCTGGCATGGGAAGTACCGCGCGTTCGAGGATCGGCGCGTTCGCGTCCTCGATGGCGAGCGGTTCCACCCTTCGCGCGTCTTTGCCGCCGATGTCTTCGACGTTTTGGGCGAGAAGCCTTCGCCTACCGACCTCGCGAAGCTTGAAGCCCGCTATGGCACTGGCTTCGAAAAGGGCACGGAAGAACCCGCCGACGGCGAATGGCTCTTTTCCGACGAGGCCTGCATGACTTACGTGCGCGGGCACATGGACGAGCAACGCACGCCACGCGGGCGAAACGCCATGAAGTTCGCCTTGTGGCTCGAGCGCGAGGTGTTCATGCCGATCGATAATCGCCGTACCGCCGAGACTGGCAAAACCTTCGCTTTCACCAAGGAAACCGCACCCCGATGAGCCCGTTTCGCATCAACTACCTCAAGTACGAAGAGATCACGCGCATCGTCCACGATTGGGAGAAGGCGAATCCCGGCCTCGTGCGCGTGAAGAGCATCGGCAAGAGTCTCGAGGGCCGCGACCTGTGGCTGCTCGAGATCGGCAGGGACCCGGACAAGCTGCGCGCCGCGGCGTGGGTCGACGGCAACATGCACGCGGTAGAGGTGTGCGGCTCGAGCGTCTCGCTCGCGATCGCGGAGGACGTGATCGCGATCCACCGCGGAGAGGATCGCCTCGACCTGCCGGCCCACGTGAAGGACCGGCTGAAGAGCATCCTCTTCTACGTGCTGCCGCGCATGTCCCCCGACGGCGCGGAGGCGGTGCTGCGCGACGGGCGCCTCGTGCGCTCGAATCCGCGCGACCGGCGTGCGCATGCGCCGGTGGCGCGCTGGGTGGCGAGCGACATCAACGGCGACGGCGCGGTCCTTTCCATCCGCAAGCAGGATCCCTCGGGCGAGTATGTCGACGATCCCGAGATCCCGGGCGTGATGGTGCCGCGGCGGCTGGAGGACAAGGGGCCGTTCTACAAGGTCTGGCCCGAAGGCACGATCGAGAACTACGACGGCACGCACGTGCCGGACCCGCTCTTCATG
>DATDCR010000369.1:0-2835 GCA_036524215.1 Burkholderiales bacterium | reverse complement strand
GCGTGAGCTCGAGCACCTTGTTGGTGGTCGAGTCCTCGATCAGGCGGGTGAGCGAATTCTTGCGCGCGCCGCTCATCACGATGAGGTCGCAGCGCAAGCGGCGCGCGGCCGCGGTGATGCAGTGCGCCTTGGCGCCGATGTCCGTATGCACCGCATACGGTACGCCGAGTCCGTCCAGCATGCGGCGGCTCGACTGCAGGGCCTTTTGCGCTTCTTCGTTGTGGTAGTCGCGCAGCGCTTTGCGGGTGAAGAAGCGGGAGACGTAGCGCGGAAACGGCGCCTGCACGTTGAGCAGATGAATCTCCATCGCGGTATTTTGGGCGAACTGGCGAACGACGTGCCGCACGGCGAATTCGGCGTTGCGCGAGCCGTCGACGGGGACCAGGATCTTCTGCATCGGCATGCCTCCTTCAGCGTGGGCCGCAACGGGTGACACCTCCGGCTGCGCGGGTGCTGCTTGCGCGAGCGGCGATCGCGCCGAGCGCCTGCGGAAATAGACCTTCAGGAGCTCCATGGCCGTCGCGGAGGCGAACAGGAACGGCAGGATCATCAGCCAGTCGTCGACGCTGAGCGGCACGGTGTCGAAGAACGGATTGAGGAAGGGCACGTACACCACCATCAGCACGAGCAGGAACGAGGCGGCGACGGCCCACACCATCCAGCGGTTGGAGAACACGCCGATCGAGAAGATCGAGTGGTACTCCGAGCGGGCCGTGAACGCCCGCACCAGCTCCGATCCGCACAAGGCGACGAAGGCGATCGTTTGCGCCGCTTCCACCTGTCCCGGATAGACCTGCAGCGCGAGGTAGAAGACGAAAAGGATCGCCAGCGCGTCGACCAGCGCCACCACGCCGATGCCGAGCGCCATGTCGCGGTCGATGACGGGCTCCTTCGGCGGCCGCGGCCGCTGCTTCATGATGTCCGGATCGCCTTTCTCCAGCCCGAGCGCGAGCGCCGGCGCGCCGTCGCTCACCAGGTTCAGCCACAGCAACTGCACCGGGCGCAGCGGCATCGGCAGGCCGAAGAGCATCGCGCCGAAGACGATCAGGATCTCGCCCACGTTGCACGCGAGCAGGAAGTACACGAACTTGCGGATGTTCGAGTAGATGATGCGTCCCTGCTCGATCGCGGCGACGATGCTGGCGAAATTGTCGTCGGTGAGCACCATGTCGGCGGTTTGCTTGGAGACGTCGGTGCCCGTGATGCCCATGGCGACACCGATGTTGGCGCGCTTGAGCGCCGGCGCGTCGTTGACGCCGTCGCCGGTCATCGCGACGACGTGGCCGCTCGCCTTCAGGGCCTCGACGATGCGCGTCTTGTGCTGCGGCGAGACGCGGCAGCACACCTGCAGGCGCTCGGCGTGCGCGGCGAGCTCGGCGTCGGAGAGCTTCTCGATCTCGGGTCCGCTCAGCACCACGCCACCGGGCGTGAGGATGCCGATCTGCCCGGCGATCGCCTCGGCCGTCGCCTGGTGGTCGCCGGTGACCATCACCGTCTTCAGCCCGGCCGCATTCGCGACGCGCACCGCTTCCGTCACCTCCGGCCGGGCCGGATCGATCATGCCGAGCAGGCCGATGAAGACGAGGCCGGTCTCGACCGCCTCTGCCTTCGGCTCCTGCGGTACCGCCGCGAGCGGACGATAGGCGGCGCCAAGGACGCGCAAGGCATTGCCGGCCAGGCCCTGGTTCTGATGCAGGACTTCGCTGCGGCGCTCCGCGGTGAGGGGGACGCTGTGGCCGTTCTCCCGGATATGGCTGCAGAGCTCCAGCACCACATCGGGCGCGCCCTTCACGAAGGCGAAGACCGGCGGGCAGTCGAACGGCAGCGAGGCGGCCGCCTGCAGCGCATGGATGGTCGTCATCCTCTTGCGCTCGGAGTCGAACGGAATCTCCTGCACCCGCGGCAGGGCGGCCTCGAGCGCGCGCCGATCGAGGCCTGCCTTCATCGCCGCTACGGCCATCGCGCCTTCGGTCGGATCGCCGATCACGCGCCAGGATGTCGCGCCGCCTTCATCGCTCGCCTGGTCGAGCTTCGCGTCGTTGCACAGGACGGCGCCATGCAGCAGGAGCGTGGTGTCCGGGTCCGCCGCCGCGTCGAACGGCCGCCCCTGGAAGAGGAACTGCCCGCTCGGTGCATAGCCCTCGCCGGTCACGCGGAAGCGCCTGCCGGCCGTCCAGCCTTCCACCACCGTCATCTCGTTCTGCGTCAGCGTCCCCGTCTTGTCGGAGCAGATCACCGTCGCGCAGCCGAGCGTCTCCACGGCCGGGAGCTTGCGGATCAGCGCATGGCGCTTGATCATCTGCTGCATGCCGAGCGCAAGGCAGATCGTGACGATGGCCGGCAGACCTTCGGGCACGGCGGCGATCGCCAGGCTCACCGCCGTCATGAAGAGATTGATGATGTCCTTCTGCTCGGCGACGAGATAGCCGAGCAGACCGAGGCTGAACACCTCCGTCAGGCGCGTATCGCGCGCGAGGCCGTACACGAGGACGATGGCGCAGATCGCGAGGCAGCCGCTCGCGAGCACCTTGCCGAGGTGCTCGAGCTTGTTCTGCAGCGGCGTGTTTTCTTCCTCGTAGGACTGGATCATTTCCGCGATCAGGCCGATCTGCGTGTTCATGCCGGTCGCCGTGACGAGGCCGCTGCCGCGCCCGTAGGCCACCATGGTCCCCATGAAGGCGCAGTTGCGCCGGTCGCCAAGCGCGGTCTCGTCCGCGAGGACGGCCTGCGCCTGCTTCTCCGCCGGGAGCGACTCGCCGGTGAGCGATGCTTCCTCGACCTTCAGGTTCACGCTCGATACGAGGCGCAGGTCCGCGGGCACATAGTTGCCGGCCT
>DATDCR010000368.1:0-21153 GCA_036524215.1 Burkholderiales bacterium | reverse complement strand
CGCTCGAGGCCGACGGCAGCACGCTGCGTGGGCAATGGGACATCGCGCTGCGCGACCTCGAATACGCCATCGGCCTCGACGCCGACGGCGACGGGCGCATCACCTGGGGGGAAGTGAAAGCGCGGCATGGCGACATCGATTCCTACGCGCTGTCGCGGCTCGCGCTGAAGGCCGACGGCGCGCCTTGCCGCCTTTCCCCGACCGAGCATCTGGTCGACGACCATACCGATGGTGCCTACGCGGTGCTGCGCTTCCGCGCGGATTGCGGCGGCATGCCGTACCGGGCGATCGACGTGCGCTACAGCCTTTTCTTCGATCTCGATCCGACGCACCGCGGCCTGCTGCGCGTCGACATCGGCGGGCAGGCCAAGACCGCCGTGTTGTCGCCGGCACAGCCGCAGATCGAGCTGAGCGCTACGGCGCGCACCAAGCTCGAGCAGTTCGGCGACTACCTGCGCGAAGGCGTCTGGCATATCTGGATCGGCTTCGACCACGTGCTGTTCCTGGTTTCGCTCCTCCTGCCGGCCGTGTTCACCTTCCAGGGCGCGCGCTGGCTGCCGGCCGAGCGCTTCCGCGAGGCCTTCTGGGATGTCTTCAAGGTGGCCACTTCGTTCACCATCGCGCACTCGGTGACGCTCTCGCTCGCCGCGCTGTCGGTCGTCTCGCTGCCTTCGCGGCTGGTCGAGTCGGCCATCGCGCTCTCGGTCGTGCTCGCGGCGCTGAATAACTTGTGGCCGCTGGTCCACGGCCGGCGCTGGCTGGTCGCGTTCGGCTTCGGCCTGATCCACGGCTTCGGTTTTGCCAGCGTGTTGACGGATCTCGGCCTGCCGCGCGACACGCTGCTTCTCGCGCTCATCGGCTTCAACGGCGGCGTCGAGGCCGGCCAGCTCGCCATCATCGCAGTGTTCCTGCCGCTCGCGTTCCTCCTGCGCGAGCGCTGGATCTATCGGCGCCTGATCTTCGTCGGCGGCTCGGCCGCGATCGTCGTGATCGCTGCGATCTGGATGGTCGAACGGGTGTTCGACGTGCAGCTCGGCCTTATATAATCCGGGGTTTCCCAGCTCTCCTCCACCAAGAAGATCCCCATGGCCTACCAGCACATCAAAGTCCCCTCCGGCGGCGAAAAAATCCGCGTGCGCAAAGATTTTTCTCTCGAGGTTCCCGACAAGCCGATCATCCCTTACATCGAAGGCGACGGCACCGGGGTCGACATCACGCCGGTGATGCTCAAGGTGGTCGACGCAGCCGTGCAGAAGGCCTACGGCGGCAAGCGCAAGATCGTCTGGATGGAGATGTACGCGGGCGAGAAGTCGTGCCGCGTGTACGGCGAGAACGTCTGGCTGCCGGACGAGACGCTCGAGGCGTCGAAGGAATTCGTCGTCTCGATCAAGGGCCCGCTCACCACGCCCGTCGGCGGCGGCATCCGCTCGATCAACGTCGCGCTGCGCCAGCAGCTCGATCTCTACGTCTGCCTGCGGCCGGTGCGCTGGTTCACCGGCGTGCCTTCGCCGCTGAAGGAGCCGAACAAGGTCGACATGGTGATCTTCCGCGAGAACTCGGAAGACATCTACGCCGGCATCGAGTGGCCGGCGCAGTCGCCCGAGGCGAAGAAGGTGATCGACTTCCTGATCAAGGAAATGAAGGTAACCAAGATCCGCTTCCCCAACACGGCGGCGATCGGCATCAAGCCGGTCTCGATCGAGGGCTCGGAGCGGCTCATCCGCCGCGCCTACCAGTACGCCATCGACAACAAGCGCCGGTCGGTGACGCTGGTGCACAAGGGCAACATCCAGAAATTCACCGAGGGCGGCTTCCGCGACTGGGGCTACCAGCTGGCGGTGAAGGAATTCGGCGCCAAGCCGATCGACGGCGGCCCGTGGCACAGCTTCAAGAATCCGAAGGGCGGCGCCGATATCGTCGTCAAGGACGTCATCATGGATGCCATGCTGCAGCAGGTCTTGCTGCGGCCGGCGGAATACGACGTGCTCGCCACGTGCAACCTGAACGGCGACTACATCTCCGATGGCCTGGCGGCGGAAGTGGGCGGCATCGGCATCGCGCCCGGCGCCAACCTCAGCGATACGGTGGCGATGTTCGAAGCGACGCACGGTACCGCGCCGAAGTACGCCGGCAAGGACTACGTGAATCCCGGCTCCGAGATCCTCTCGGCGGAGATGATGCTGCGCCACATGGGCTGGGTCGAGGCGGCCGACGCCATCGTCCGCTCCATGGAGCGCGCCATCCAGGACAAGATCGTGACCTACGACTTCGCCCGCCAGATGCAGGGCGCGAAGCAGGTCTCGTGCTCGGGCTTCGGCCAGGCGATGATCGAGCGCATGTAGTGAAGGGCGTTTTGCGCAGCATCGCTTTGTCGTCGCTCGCGCTTTGGGGCGGCGCAGCGCAAGCCGGCTGGTCGCTCAGCGCGGATCTGGAGCAGTTCCGCTGGAAGGAAAGCGGCTCGCCGAGCGTGACGGAGCGCGGGCCGCGCCTCGGCTTCGGCTGGAACTACGTCGCCGAGCGGCCCGCGGGCTGGCAGTTCGCCTACCGCGGGCAGTTCCGCTACGGCACCGTCGACTACAACGGCTCGTTCCTGTTCACCGGCGAGGCCGCCACCGCACGCACGCGCTACAGCGGCTTGCTGAACGAAGGCCAGGCGATCTACCGCCTGCCGCAGCATCCGCTGGGGCTCGAGTTCGTCAGCGGCCTCGGCTGGGACTACTGGGAGCGCAAGATCCTTCCGGACCAGCGCGAGGACTACGGCGTCGGGTTCCTGCGACTCGGCGCAAATCTGGATCCGCGCGCGCCGCGAGGCTGGTTCGGCGGCGGCGGGCTGAAGCTGCCGTTCTACATTTCCGAGAACGCCCACCTCGACCAGCTCGGCTTCGACCAGAACCCGCGCCTCGAGCCGAAAAGCGAGCTGAGCCTCTACGCCCAAGCCGGCTACCGCTTTACCTCGCGCTGGAGCCTGACGGGCTACTACGACGGCTATCGCTTCGGCGAATCGAAGCCGGTGCGCGCGACTTCCGCGTCGTTCCCCGGCACCACCTTCGTGATCTTCCAGCCGGCCAGCCGCGTCGACAGCTTCGGGCTGCGGCTGCAATACAGCTTCCAATAAAAAAGGCCGCCTGCAGGCGGCCTTTGAATTGGATATTCCCCTTCAGACTTTCTGGATGTTCGACGCCTGCTTGCCCTTCGGGCCTTGCACGACGTCGAAGCTGACCTTCTGGCCTTCCTTGAGCGTCTTGAAGCCGGACATGTTGATCGCCGAGAAATGGGCGAACAGATCCTCGCTGCCGTCGTCGGGCGTGATGAACCCGTACCCCTTAGCGTCGTTGAACCACTTCACCGTGCCTGTTGCCATGCTCTCTCCCTTGTTGCTGTTGATTGAGCCTATCGAGCTGCGGGGCCCTGCGTCGTTGACGCTCCAGTTACCCGAGCCATGCCTGGAACTCCACGACCCCGCCGCCCCTATGGCAAACAGACAGCGTGAATCCAAACACAGCCCGCCTTTTACGCGTCGTGCCCGAGGTCGTCAAGGGTGGCCCGGAGGGCTGTTGCGCGCACGCAAGGCGGTGAAAACGCACGTAATCCGGGCGGTGCGTGCCTAGCGTCGCATTGCACCGCCCCCCCACATTGATTACGATAGCCGCGAGGAACTGGCCTCACTCGGCGGAACTGGCCTCAGTCGGTACTTGTCAGATTTTCGGGGGGCACGGGCGCGTAAGCAGCGGCATGGCGCAGCAAAAGGACGACACCCTACTCGAGGCGCAGCGCAGCAAGCTGAAGCCTCCCCCGATGTTCAAGGTCATGCTGCTGAACGACGACTACACGCCGATGGAGTTCGTCGTCGTCGTGCTGCAGAAATTCTTCGGCATGACCCGCGAGCGCGCTACCCAGGTGATGCTCAAGGTGCATCGCGAGGGCATTGGCATCTGCGGGGTCTACCCGCGGGATGTCGCGACCACCAAAGTGCAGCAAGTCGCGGCATACTCCCGGAAGCACCAGCATCCGCTGCAATGTGTTATGGAAGAGACGTAACGGTACGCAGTGAACGCTAAGGAACAGGAATGATCGCCCAGGAGCTCGAAGTCAGTCTGCACATGGCGTTCGTCGAGGCACGGCAGAAGCGCCATGAATTCATCACCGTCGAGCACCTGCTCCTCGCGCTGCTGGACAACCCGACGGCCGCGGAGGTGCTGCGCGCCTGCGGCGCCAACATGGACGAGCTGCGCAAGAACCTCACGCAGCACATCGCGGAACAGACGCCGCGCATCGCGGCCGACCGGGAGGTCGACACGCAGCCGACGCTCGGTTTCCAGCGCGTCATCCAGCGCGCCATCCTGCACGTCCAGTCCTCGGGCAAGAAGGAAGTGACCGGCGCCAACGTGCTGGTCGCGATCTTCGGCGAGAAGGATTCGCACGCCGTCTACTTCCTGCAGCAACAGGGCATCGCGCGGCTCGACGTGGTGAACTATATTTCACACGGCATCACCAAGACCCCGCAGGCGCATCAGGGCAAGACCGACCAAGAGACCGACCAGGAAGGCCAGGCCGAGACCTCCAACAGCCCGCTCGACAACTACACGCAGAACCTGAACGCGCTGGCGCTCGCGGGCAAGATCGATCCGCTGATCGGCCGCGACAAGGAGCTGGAGCGCGTCGTGCAGACGCTGTGCCGCCGCCGCAAGAACAATCCGCTGCTGGTGGGCGAAGCCGGCGTCGGCAAGACCGCCATCGCCGAGGGTCTCGCGCGCCGCATCGTGGAAGGCAACGTTCCGGACCTTCTCGCCAAGTGCACCGTATACGCGCTCGACATGGGCGCGCTGCTCGCCGGCACGAAGTACCGCGGCGACTTCGAGCAGCGGTTGAAGGCGGTGCTGAAGCAGCTGGTCGACAATCCGAACGCGATCCTGTTCATCGACGAGATCCACACCGTGATCGGCGCCGGCGCGGCCTCGGGCGGCACGCTCGACGCGTCGAACCTGCTGAAGCCGGTCCTCTCCACCGGCCAGCTGAAATGCATCGGCGCCACGACCTACAACGAATACCGCGGCGTGTTCGAGAAGGATCACGCCCTCTCGCGCCGCTTCCAGAAGATCGACGTCATCGAGCCATCGGTCGACGAGACGGTGGAGATCCTGAAAGGGCTCAAGACGCGCTTCGAGGCGCACCACAGCGTCAAGTACACCGCCAACGCGCTCACCACGGCGGCGGAGCTCTCGGCGCGCTACATCAATGACCGTCACCTGCCCGACAAGGCGATCGACGTGATCGACGAAGCCGGCGCGGCGCAGCGCATCGCGCCGAAGGCGAAGCAGAAGCGCATCATCGGCAAGGCCGAGATCGAGGAGATCATCGCCAAGATCGCACGCATTCCGCCGCGCAGCGTGTCGACGGACGACCGCAGCGCGCTCGCCAATCTCGACCGCGACCTGAAGGCCGTCGTATTCGGCCAGGATCGCGCCATCGACGCGCTCGCTTCCGCCATCAAGATGGCGCGCTCGGGACTGGGCAATCCGCAGAAGCCGATCGGCAACTTCCTCTTCTCGGGGCCCACCGGCGTCGGCAAGACGGAAGTGGCGCGGCAGCTCGCCTATTGCATGGGCATCGAGCTCATCCGCTTCGACATGTCGGAGTACATGGAGCGGCACGCCGTGTCGCGCCTGATCGGCGCGCCGCCGGGATATGTCGGCTTCGAGCAGGGAGGCCTGCTCACCGAGCAAATCACGAAGAAGCCGTATTCCGTGCTGCTGCTCGACGAGATCGAGAAGGCCCACCCAGACATCTTCAACGTGCTGCTGCAGGTGATGGATCACGGCACGCTGACGGACAACAACGGGCGCAAGGCGGATTTCCGCAACGTGGTGATCGTCATGACCACCAATGCGGGCGCCGAGTCGCTGGCGAAGACGCAGATGGGCTTCACGCCGTCGGTCAAGCCGGGCGACGAGATGGAAGCGATCAAGCGCATGTTCACGCCGGAATTCCGCAACCGCCTCGACGCCATCGTCTCGTTCAGCGCGCTGGACCAGAACACGATCATGCGCGTGGTGGAGAAGTTCCTGATGCAGCTCGACGAGCAGCTCGCCGAGAAGAAGGTGGAAGCGACGTTCACGGCGGCGCTGAAGGACCACCTGGCGAAGAAGGGCTTCGATCCGCTGATGGGCGCGCGCCCGATGGCGCGCCTCATCCAGGACACCATCCGCCGCGCGCTGGCCGACGAATTGCTCTTCGGCCGGCTGCAGCATGGCGGCAAGGTGACCATCGACCTCGGCGAGGAAGAGAAGATCAAGCTGACATTCGAGGAGGAGCCGGCGCCGGTCGCGTGATGCGCGCGATACGGGCAAAAGCAAAGGCCGCCACGAGCGGCCTTTGCTTTTTGATCCTGGCGCTGCCGTGCCACGGGCAGGAAGACCCGGCGGCGCGCAGTCTCGCCGCCACCTGCGCAGGCTGCCACGGCACCGAGGGCCGCAGCGTGACGAAGGAAGTGGCGCCGTTGGCGGGCATGGCGCAGGCCTCGCTCGCAGCGTCGATGCGCGCTTTTCGCGATGGCACGCGCGCCGGCACGGTGATGCCGCAGATCGCCAAGGGCTACAACGATCGGCAGATCGACCTGATCGCCGGTTACTTCGCGCGCAAGGCGCCGTGAAAAGGCGCGATTTCCTCACGGCGGCCAGCGCGCTCTCCGTCGCAGGTTGCGCGGGCAGCCCGACTCGCGAGCGGCCGCGCGTGCTGGTCATCGGCGCGGGGTTCGGCGGCGCCACCGTTGCCAAGTATGTCCGCCTGTGGGACCCCAACATCAGCGTGATGCTGGTCGACCGTGGCGAGCAGCTCGTTTCCTGCCCGACCTCGAACCTCGTTCTCGGCGGCAATCGCACGATGCAGCAGATCACGCATCCCTACGAGGGATTGCGCAAATACGGCGTTCAGCTCCTCAACGGCGAGGCGGTGGCGCTCGACCCTGTGCGTCGCACGGTCACCTTCGGCCGCGGCAGCGTGCTGACCTACGACCGGCTGGTGCTCTCGCCCGGCGTCGACTTTCTCGACGAGATCGAGGGATTCGCCGGACAGGAGCGGATCCTTCACGCGTGGAAGGCGGGCGCGCAGACTGTCGCGCTGCGCGCCCAGCTCGAAGCGATGCCGGATGGCGGCACCTTCGTGCTTGGCGTGCCGCTCGCGCCGTATCGCTGCGCGCCGGGGCCGTACGAGCGGGCGTGCCAGGTCGCGCATTACTTCAAGCGCGCCAAGCCGCGCTCGAAGATCATCGTTCTCGACGCCAATCCGGACATCACGTCGAAGGCCGCGCTTTTCAGGCGCGCGTGGCAGGACCTCTATCCGGGCATGATCGAGTATCGCCCGAGCTCCGCCGTGGTGGCGGTCGACGCGGCGACGTTAACGGCGCGCACCGAGTTCGAGGCCGTGAAGGCTGACGTGGTCAACATCGTGCCGCCGCAACGCGCGGCCGACATTGCACGCAACGCCGGGCTCGTCACGACGAACCGCCGCTGGTGCGACGTCGACTGGCGCACGCTCGAGTCGAAGGCCGTCAAGGGCATCCACGTCCTGGGCGATGCCACGTTCGCCGCGCCCGGCATGCCGAAGTCCGCTCACATGGCCAACGCACAGGCGAAGGTCTGCGCAGCGGCGCTCGTCGAGCTGCTCAATGACCGCGAGCCGAATCCGGCGCCCCTGATGAGCAATACCTGCTACAGCTTCGTCTCCGACAGAGAAGCGATCCATGTCGCCTCCGTCCACCAGTACGACGCGGCGCAGGACACTCTCGTGCCGGTGAGAGGGGCCGGCGGCGTGTCGGACGCGCGCAGCGAGCTGGAAGCGCAATACGGCTGGAGCTGGGCCCGCAATATCTGGGCCGATACGCTGGGCTAGCGTCCCGTGGACCCGAAACCGCCTGCGCCGCGCTCGCTGGCGGCGAAGTCCTCGACCACTTCGAATTCCACCTGCATCACCGGCACCACGACGAGCTGCGCGATGCGATCGAGCGGCTGGATCGTAAAGGCGCTCTTGCCCCGATTCCAGACGGAGATCATCAGCGGCCCCTGGTAGTCGGAATCGATGAGGCCGACCAGGTTGCCGAGCACGATGCCGTTCTTCGAGCCGAGCCCGGAGCGGGGCAGGATGACCGCGGCGTAGCCGGGATTCGCGACGTGGATGGCGATGCCGGCGGAAACGAGCTGGCTGTCCCCGGCCGCCAGGCTGAGGGGCGATTGGATGCAGGCGCGAAGATCGAGGCCCGCCGCTCCTGGCGTGGCGTAGTGCGGCAGCATGCTGCGGATCCTCTCGTCGAGGATCTTGACCGCGAGCTTGCGCATTACCGCGCCAGCATCGCGGCGACGTGGGCGACGAGCTTGCGGGCGAGCTCGAGCTTCGGCCCACGCCCGAGATCGTGGCTGCCGCGCTCATCGTAGAGGCGAATCGCGTTCTCCTCGGCGCCGATCGCCTCTTGCGCCAGGTTGGCGGCGAGGAGCGGAATGCGCTTCTTCGCACGCTTCTCGACGGCGTTGCGCTCCAGGTCGTGCGTCTCGGCGGCGAAGCCGACGCAGAACGGGGCGTTCTTCATCGCGGATACGTAGGCCAGGATGTCGGGGTTCTCGACCAGCTCGAGCGTCACGGCGCCGCCATTCGCCTTCTTCATCTTGCGCGCGGCGGGGTTCTTCACCTTGTAGTCGGCCACCGCGGCGACGGAAATGAAGATGTCGCAGGCACTGGCCGCTTTCTTCACCGCGTCGAACATCTCATCTGCCGTGCGCACGTCGATGCGGCAGACGCCTTGCGGCGTGGCGAGCTGCACCGGCCCGCTGATCAGCGTGACCTGCGCACCCGCCTCCTGCGCGGCACGCGCCACCGCATAGCCCATCTTGCCCGAGCTCGTATTGGTCAGCACGCGCACCGGGTCGACGGGCTCCTCGGTCGGCCCGGCGGTGACCACCACGCGCTTGCCGGCGAGGGCTTTCGGCTGCAGCAAGGCCTCGATATCGCGTGCGATCTGCGCCGGCTCGACCATGCGGCCGAGGCCGACTTCGCCGCAGGCCTGCTCGCCCGCGGCCGGCCCGGCGATGCTCACGCCGTCGTCGCGCAGTCGCGCCACGTTGCGCTGGGTGGCGGCGTTTTGCCACATCTCGACGTTCATAGCGGGCGCGATCAGCAAGGGGCAGCGCCGGGCGATGCACAAGGTCGACAGGAGATCATCGGCCAGGCCGTTCGCCAGCTTGGCGATGAAATCGGCCGATGCCGGCGCAACGACGATCAGGTCGCGATCGCGCGAAAGCTCGATGTGCCCCATGCCGTCGGCGACACGCGCATCCCACAGGTCGGTCCATACCGCCTGGCCGGACAAGGCCTGCATCGTCGTCGTCGTGATGAAGCGGGTGGCAGCCTCGGTCATGACCACGCGCACATCCATGCCGCCCTTGACGAGCAGGCGCGTCAACTCCGCAGCCTTGTAGGCCGCGATGCCGCCGGTCAGGCCAAGCAGGATCCGTTTGCCCGTCAACGCCATCGGTCGACCCGCCGTTTAGGGGAAGAGGATTGTATGGCGATATCCCACTGGCCGGAAGCCGAGCGTCCTCGCGAGCGGCTGCTCGCGAAAGGCGCGGCCGCCCTCAGCGATGCCGAGCTCATCGCGGTCCTGCTGCGCACCGGCGTGCGCGGCAAGAGCGCGGTCGATCTCGCCCGCGAGATGATCGAACGCTTCAAGGGCGTGAGCGGCTTGCTCGCCCCCGGGGCCAAGCTCGACGGCGTCAAGGGCCTGGGTCGCGCGAAGCGAGCGCAGCTCGAAGCAGCGATCGAGCTGGCCCGCCGCTCGGTGGGCGAGGAGCTGCGCAGCCGCCCCGCGCTCAGCTCGCCGACCGCGGTACGCGACTATCTTCGCCTGCTGCTCGCCTCGCGCGAGCACGAAGTCTTCGTCTGCCTGTGGCTGGACGCGCAGCACAAGGTGCTGTCGGTCGAAGAAGCCTTCCGCGGCACCCTGACGCAAACGAGCGTTTACCCGCGCGAGATCGTGAAGGCCGCCCTGCGCGCCAACGCCGCGGCGGTGATCTTCGCTCACAACCACCCCTCCGGCGTCGCCCAGCCCAGCCAGGCCGACGAGCTGCTGACCCGCAACCTCAAGGAAGCGCTGGCGCTGATCGAGGTCAGGCTGCTCGACCATTTCATCGTTGCCGGGTCGCAGGCGATCTCGTTCGCGGAGCGCGGCTTGCTCTGATTCCGCTGTATAATCCGCCGCTTTCGCGAATTCCCGGAGCATCCCGATGTCCCGAGTCTGCCAAGTCACCGGCAAGAAGCCGATGAAGGGCCACTACGTTTCGCACGCCAACAACAAGACGATCCGTACGTTCGAGCCCAACCTCCACTATCGCCGCTTCTGGGTCGAGAGCCAGAACCGCTGGGTGCGCCTGCGCGTGTCGACCGCCGGGCTGCGCCGAATCGACAAGCTCGGCGTGGAAGCCGTGCTCGCCGAGATCAAGGCCAAGAAAGCGAAAGGCTAAGCCATGCGCGAGAAGATCAAGCTCGAATCGTCGGCCGGTACCGGCCACTTCTACACGACGACCAAGAACAAGCGCACCACGCCGGACAAGCTGGAAATCAAGAAATACGATCCGAAGGCGCGCAAGCACGTCATCTACAAGGAAACGAAGCTGAAGTAGCGGCGACGCTGACCCAATGAAAAAGCCCGCTTGCGCGGGCTTTTTTATTTGGCGGTGGTCAGTGTAGCGCTAGGCGAGCGCGTAAGAGCGCAGGCGCTGTGAGAAATCGGCGAGCGGAGCGAGACCGCTCGCTTCGGCGCGACGGCACCAGTCCTGCAACTGGCGCACGAGCTGTTCCTTGGAAGCGTTCGAGCGTTCCCAAAGGGAAACCAGCTCCTGTCTCATGGCGAGCGTGACGTCAAGCGCCCGCGACTTCTTGAGCGCTTCCGCGAGCTTCGTCCCTTCCGCACCGGCCATCGATTGGCCGCGCAGCAGCGCGCGGCGCAGGGAACGCAGCACCTCCGCGTCGCGCGGCGACCAGTGCCGCAGGCGCGCGATTTCGTGCGCGTAGGTGCGCTTGGCCACCTTCGCATAGCGCGACAGCACGTCGTAGCGGTTGGCGATCACGGCATGCACGGTATCGAGGTCCACCGCGCGCGGCTGCGCAAAGCGCGGCTTCGGCGCAATTTTCTTCACCGTGGCGAGGCCCAGCGCGCTGAGGATGCGGATGTACAGCCAGCCGATGTCGAACTCGTACCATTTGTTCGACAGCTTGGCCGACGAAGCGAACGCGTGATGGTTGTTGTGCAGCTCTTCGCCGCCGATCAGGATGCCCCACGGCACGATGTTGGTGCTGGCATCGGCGACGTCATAGTTGCGATAGCCGAAGAAGTGGCCCACGCCGTTGATGACGCCCGCGGCCCAGAACGGGATCCAGGCGATCTGCGCGGCCCAGATCAGCGCGCCGGGGATGAGCCCGAAGATGAAAAGATCGATGCCGAGCAGCAGCACGACGCCGGTGCTCGCGAAGGGCGTGTAGAGCTTGCGCTCGATCCAGTCGCCCGGCGTGCCGTGCCCGTAGCGCTCGAGCGTTTCCTTGTTGTATGACTCCTTGACGTAGAGGAACACGCCGAGCCAGAGCACGCGGTTGATGCCATAGACCTGCGGGCTATGCGGGTCCTCGCGCGTCTCGCACTTGGCGTGGTGCTTGCGGTGAATCGCCGCCCACTCCTTGGTGATCATGCCGGTGGTCAGCCACAGCCAGAAGCGGAAGAAGTGCGACACCACGGGATGCAGATCGAGCGCGCGGTGCGCCTGGCAGCGGTGCAGGTAAATGGTCACCGCGGCGATCGTGATATGCGTCAGCCCGAGCGCGGCGAGGACGAGTCCCCACCAAGGAAGGTCCAACCAACCGGAAAACATCATTAAGGGGAGAGCCTTTATCGTCGTTGTACAAAAAAGCGTTCCGCATTGTACGTGAAGGACCGCCGAACACCTAAGGTCCCGGCCGCAAAGGACAATTTCGTCGGCGCTTCACGACGCCTGGCGCTCGAACGCCGCCGCGAAGAATCCGTCCGTCGCATGCACGTGCGGCCACAGCCGCAGCCGGCTGCCCGTATCGAGCGGAATCTTCTGCGCCGCCAGCAGCTTGCCGCATTCGAGGGGCTGAAACACCGCGGCCGAGGATTGGAAAGCGTCGACGATCGCTTCGTTCTCTTCCTGCAGGACGCTGCACGTGGCATAGACGAGCCGCCCGCCCGGCTTAACGAGGCGTGCCGCAGCGCGAAGAATGCCTTGCTGTTTTGCCGCCAGCTCCTCGATGGCCGTGCTGTTATGGCGCCATTTCAGATCCGGATTGCGCCGCAAGGTTCCAAAACCGCTGCACGGCGCGTCGACCAGCACCCGCTCCAGTTTGCCAGCCAGGCGCTTCGCGCGCGAGTCGTTGTCGCCCGATAGCACGATGGGGTGAATGTTGCTCACTTGCGCTCGCGCCGCGCGCGGCGACAACGCCGCCAGGCGCTTCGCCGAGACGTCCATGGCGTAGATGCGTCCGGCGCCGCGCATCAGCATGGCGAGCGCGAGCGTCTTGCCGCCGGCGCCGGCGCAATAGTCGGCGATCATCTCGCCACGCCGCGGCGCGAGCAGCCACGCCAGGAGCTGGCTGCCTTCGTCCTGGACTTCGATCAATCCATCGAGGAAAAGCGGATGGTGATTGATCGCCGGCTTGCCGGCGAGGCGCACGCCGGCCGGCGAGTACGGCGTGGCCGCGGCCGCGATGCCGTCTCGCGCCAGGCGCTCGAGCACCGCCTCGCGGGTCGAGCGCGCCAGATTGACGCGCAAATCGAGCGGCGCGGGATTCAACAAGCCTTGCGCAATGCGCAGCGCTTCTGCGCGGCCATGGTGCTGCTCGAGCCGCTGCCATAGCCAGTCGGGCAGATCGACGCGCACCGCATCGGGCAAAGATTCGTCGCGTGCGGCGCGCACGCGACGCAGGAGCTCGTCGTCGAACAGGCCTTCCAGCGCCCGGCCCGAGAGTCCGAGCAGCCGCAGCAACGCGGCCGCAAGGAGCGCACGCGGTGCCGGCGAGCCGGCCAGCGCCTCGAGCGAGCGCTTGCGCCGCAATACCGCGAAGCTCGCTTCAGCGACGAACGCGCGGTCCTTCTGGCCAAGCTGGCGATGCTCGCGGAAATAGTGCGACAGGGTCTGATCCGCAGGTGCCGAAAACAGCAGCAACTGGCGCAGCACCGCCTCGGCATGCGCGACCAGCGCGCCATGGATCTTCACTGGGAGATTCGCGTCGCCAGCTGCTCGTAGCGCGTGCCGTCCCTTTCGACCACCAGCAATCGCACCGGAATGTAGGCGTGCGCGGCCGACAGCCACAGCTCCGCGGTCTCGCGCTCGTCGCCCTGCCGGGCGACTTTCACGGCGTCGAAAGTGCCGGCCGGCGTCGAGACCTTTTCGCGCCCGACGACCTTGTACAGATGACGAGACAGCCCCTTGCCATCGGCCACGGTGTAGCTCACCGAATCCCCGTTGCCGGGCACAAGGCTCAACGCGAACAGGAAGGAAAGCCGGTCCTGCGCGTTCGGCGGCAGCGGCTCGCTCGAGCGATTGCCCTTGTATTGCATGGTCAGCTTCTGCGCTTTCCAGTCGAACCAGGCGCGCGCGGTATCGCGGCCGGAACGCTCGTCGAAAAACTCGCGCGGCCGCAGCACGCCCTGTGCGATGCTGCCCTGGCTCACCCGCCTCGCCGAGCCGAGGAGCGAGTAGAAGCCCCTGCCTTTCCAGTTCTCCGTGAGCTGGTAATTGCCGCTCGAATACTCCAGCCGCTCCACCACCTCGGCCATGGCCGAGCCATTGCGCGTCATGGTGTAGGTGATCTCGATGCGCGCCGGCGGCTCGGCCGCGGCCAGGCTGGCGAAGCTAATCAGCAGCAGAAAAAACGAGTTGCGCATCCTCTCCTTTAACTCCCACGGTGCCGTCGCGGATGACCAGCCGGTCCTCGAGCAGCCAGCGCGCGGCACGCGGGAAAATGATGTGTTCCTGGCGCAGCACGCGTGCCGCCAACGTGCCTGCATCGTCGCCAGGGCGCACCGGCACCGCCGCCTGGATGATGATCGGTCCGCTGTCGAGCTCGGGCGTGACGAAGTGCACCGTGCAGCCATGCAGCTTGACGCCGGCGGCAATGGCGCGAGCGTGGGTGTCGAGGCCCGGAAACGCCGGCAGTAGCGACGGGTGGATGTTGAGCAGGCGTCCGGCGTAGCGATTGACGAAACCGGGCGTGAGCACGCGCATGAAGCCAGCGAGGATCACGCCGCGCGGCGCGTACCGATCGACCTCGCGCGCGAGCGCGGCCTCGAAGGTTGCGCGATCGGCAAAGGCGCGATGCTCGACCACTGCCGTCGGAATGTTGCGTCCGGCGGCGAACTCGAGCCCGGCGGCGTCGCGGCGATTGCTGATCACGGCAGAAACCGGCAGGCCGGCCTCGACCAAGGCTTGCATGTTGCTGCCCCGACCCGAGATGAGGACGACGAGCACGCTAGGCGGAAGGCCCGATCATCGCGTCGGGTCGCACCCAGCGGTCGAAATCCTCCGCGGAGACGTAACCCAGCGCTAGCGCGGCCGCGCGTAGCGTGCTGCCTTCGCGATGCGCTTTCTTCGCGATTTCCGCTGCGCGGTCGTAGCCGATATGGGGCGAAAGCGCCGTCACCAGCATCAGCGAGCTCGCGAGAAGCTCGGCGATGCGCTCCACGTTCGGCTCGATGCCCCGTGCGCAATGCTCCTCGAAGGAGCGGCAGCCGTCGGCGAGCAGCCGCGCGCTCTGGAGGAATGCGTGGATGATGAGCGGCTTGTAGACGTTGAGCTCCAGATGCCCCGAGGCGCCGCCGAGCGTCACGGCGACGTCGTTGGCCATCACCTGCGCCGCGAGCATCGTCAACGCCTCGGCCTGCGTCGGATTCACCTTGCCGGGCATGATCGAGCTGCCGGGCTCGTTTTCCGGAATACGCAGCTCGCCGAGGCCTGAACGCGGGCCGGAAACCAGCAGGCGCACGTCGTTGGCGATCTTGAACAAAGCCACCGCCAGCGTCTTGAGCGCGCCGTGTGCAAAGACGATTGCCTCGTGGCCGGCCAGCGCAGCGAACCGGTTCGGCGCTTCGGTGAACGGCAGCCTTGTATCGCTCGCCAGCCGCTCGCACACGCGTCGGGCGAAGTCCGGGTGCGCATTCAGGCCGGTGCCGACCGCCGTGCCGCCGATGGCGAGGCGGCACAGTCCCGGCAGGGCGGCCTCGATGGCGGCACGCGCCTGCTCGAGCTGGTCGACATAGCCGGAGAATTCCTGGCCCAGAGAGAGCGGGGTTGCGTCCTGCAGGTGCGTGCGGCCGATCTTGATGATGGCGCCGAAGGCGTCGCGCTTGCTCGCCAGCGTTGCCCGCAGGGTGTCGAGCGCCGGCAGAAGCTCGTCGTGCAGCGCGCGCGCGGCGGCGATGTGCATCGCCGTCGGGAACACATCGTTCGACGATTGGCCGAGGTTGACGTCGTCATTGGGATGCACGCGGCGCTTCTGTCCGCGCTCGCCGCCGAGCAGCTCGGAGGCGCGGTTGGCGATCACCTCGTTGACGTTCATGTTGCTCTGCGTACCCGAGCCGGTCTGCCAGACGACGAGTGGGAATTCCTCGTCGTGCGTCGCGGCGAGCACCTCGTCCGCGGCGCGGCCGATGGCGGCGGCCTTTTGCGCGTCGATCAGGCCGAGGGCCGCGTTCGCGCCGGCAGCGGCCTTCTTGACCATCGCCAGCGCGCAAATCACGGCCAGCGGCATGCGCTCGCCCGAGATGCGGAAAAAGCGGCGGCTGCGCTCGGTTTGCGCGCCCCACAGCCGGTCGGATGGGACCTCGATCGGACCGAAGCTGTCTTTCTCGATGCGGGTGCCGGCCATCCCGGCGCTATGTTAAGGGTGAACGGCGGGCAGGTCGAAAACGAGGACTTCTGCGGCCTCGCCGCCGCCGATCTCGATCTCGCCGTCGCTCATCTTGAGCGCATCGCCCGCCGCCAGGCGTTCGCCGCTGACGTCTGCCGCGCCTCGCGCGACGTGCACATAGGCTCTGCGGCCGGCGGCGATGGGGAGGCGAGCGTGCTCAGTGCCGTCGAACAACCCGGCGTAGACGCGAGCATCCTGGTGAATGCGGACCGAACCGTCGGCGCCATCCGGCGAGGCAATGAGGCGCAGGCGGCCGCGTTTCTCCGCTGCGGCGAAATGCTTCTGCTCGTAGGACGGCGCAATGCCGCGCACCGCCGGCTCGATCCAGATCTGCAGGAAGTGCGTGACGCCGCTCTTGCTCTCGTTGAATTCGCTGTGCAGCACGCCCTTGCCGGCGCTCATGCGTTGCACGTCGCCCGGCACCATGCTCGAGCCATTGCCCATCGAGTCCTTGTGCGCGAGGGCGCCTTCGAGCACGTAGCTGATGATCTCCATGTCGCGGTGGCCGTGCGTGCCGAACCCGGCGCCGGCCTGCACGCGGTCCTCGTTGATGACGCGCAACGGACCGAACCCCATGTGGCGAGGGTCGTGGTAATCGGCGAAGGAAAAGCTGTGGTAGGAGCGCAGCCAGCCATGATCGGCGTAGCCGCGCTCGCCGCCGCGGCGCAGCTCCTTCATTTTTGCGGCTGCTGTGCCGCGATCTCGGCGTGCACCTTCGCCATGTCGAGCGACTTCGCCTGGCTGATCACCTGTTCGAGCGCAGTGCCCGGCAGCGCGCCCGCCTGCTGGAAGAGGATCACCTTGTCGCGGAACACCATCAGCGTCGGAATCGAGCGGATGCCGAAGGCGCCCGCCAGCTCCTGCTGTTCGTCCGTGTTCACCTTGGCGAAGACCACATCCGGATGCGCGTCGGACGCCTGCTCGTACACCGGGGCGAAGCCCTTGCAGGGACCGCACCACGGCGCCCAGAAATCGACGATCACCATCGGGTTGTCGTTGACGGTGCTTTCGAAGTTTTCCTGCGTGAGCTCGACGGTGGCCACGGCGTCCTTCCAAAAAAAGGGGGGAGTGTACTCTAGACAACCATGTACACCGGCCGGTTCGCGCCCTCGCCCACCGGGCCTTTGCACATGGGCTCGCTCATCGCGGCGCTCGCCAGCTGGCTCGATGCGCGCGCCGCGGGCGGCCGATGGCTGGTGCGCATCGAGGACCTCGACCAGCCGCGCTGCGTGGCCGGTGCCGCGGACGACATCTTGCGCACGCTGCAGCGCCTCGGCCTGACGTGGGACGGCGACGTGACCTACCAGAGCGCTCGCCAAGGCCTGTACCGCGAAGCCCTCGAAAAGCTGCGCGGCCAGACCTACTGGTGCGGCTGCACGCGGCGGGAAATCGCGGATTCGTCACTCGGCCTGGCGGCCGACGGGGCGCACATTTATCCGGGCACCTGCCGCGAGCGGCCGCCGCGCGAGAAACGTGCGTTGCGGGTGAAGACATCGAGCGAGGAAATCCGCTGGCTGGACCGCGTGCAAGGCGCCCAATGCCAGGTCCTTGAACGGGACACCGGTGATTTCGTGCTCTATCGCGCCGACGGGCTGTTCGCCTACCAGTTGGCCGTCGTGGTCGATGACGGCGCACAGGGAATAACAGATGTGGTGCGCGGCGCCGACCTGCTCGACTCCACCCCACGCCAGATCTACCTGCAGAAGCTGCTCGGTTTGCGTACGCCGCGCTATCTTCACGTTCCCGTAGCGGTGAACGCGACCGGCGAGAAGCTCTCGAAGCACAGCGGCGCTTTGCCGATCGAGCCCGGGATGCAGAGCCTGCGCAAGGCGCTGGCGTTTCTCGCTCAGCCGCCGGCGGAAAGCCTCGACGAGGCCGTCCGCCAGTGGCGGCCGGCGCTCATTCCGCGGCTGCGCGCCTCGGTACTATCGTAGCGAGAGAAGCCAGGACCAGGCCGAGCGCGGCGAATTCCATGGCGCTCGGCCTTTCGCCGAGGAACACGATGCCGGCGAAGACCGCGACCGCCGGGATGATCAGCATGCTGAGCGAAAACACCGTGACCGAGACCGAGGTGGCGAGCTTGATCCACGCCCAGTGCGCGAAGGCAAACGCGATCAGCACGTTATAGGCGGTGCCGGCGATCGCGCCCGCGCCCAGATGCGCGAGCGCCCGCGGATCTTCGAGAATCGCCGCGCCGACGAATACCGGCACGCCGCCGAGCAGCATGATCCACGCCGTGTACGGGCCGGGCGGCAGGTCGACCGGCCATTTCTTTTGCAGCACGGCGCCGAGCGCCCAGCTCGCCGCCGCGCCGAGAACGAGCAGCGAGCCCAGCGGCGCAGAGCCGATGGCGGAATAGCTTTCGCCGAGAAGGAGCGCGAGGCCGGCCATGCCGAGCACCAAGCCCGCGAGCTTGCCGGCCGTAAGGCGCTCGCCCAGCAGCCAGACGGATAGCGGAATGGACAGCACCGGCATCGTGTAGGCGAGGATGGACGCGCGCCCGGACGGGATCATCGACACGCCGAATGCCACGAGGAGGTTCCAGGCCGTGATGTTGAGCGCGGCCAGCAGGAAGAGCCGGCGCCATTGTCCGCGTGGCACCACGAAGGGTTGCCCGGCGAGCCGCAGCACGCCGAACAGCACTGCCGAGCCCAGTCCGAGGCAGAGCGAGCGGAAGGTCCATGGCTGCACCTCGGCGAGCGCCAGCTTCATGGCGGTCCAGTTGAAGCCCCACGCGAACGTCAGTGCACCCAGCAGCCACCACAGCCGCGCCGGCAGGTGATCCGGCTCGGCGCTCAAGCTCGCACGCGGATCGGAAACTCCTTCATGCCGCGCAGGACCATCGAGTCCAGCCACTGGACCGGTTGCGGGTCCGGCTCGATTTGGCGCCAGCGCTCGAGCACCGCCGGCAGCGCGATCTGTCCCTCGAGCCTGGCGAGCGGGAAGCCTAGGCAGATATGCGCGCCGAAGCCAAAGGTGAGATGCGGCACGCCGTCGCGGTCGAGATCCAGGCGATCGGGATCCTTGTAAGCGCGCGGATCGCGGTTCGCGGCATTCATCATCAGGAACACGCGGTCCCCGGGCCGCAAGCGTCGGCCATGAAACTGCTGAGGTTCGCGAACGATGCGGACCTGCGCGCCGATCGGGCCGTCGTAACGCAGCAGCTCCTCGACCGCCGCGGCGGCGAGCGGGGGGCTCGCGCGCAGCTTGGCCAGCTCGCCCGGAAAGCGCAGCAGCGCGAGCAGCCCGTTCGCGAGGTGGTGCGTGGTGGTCTCGTGGCCGGCAAAGAGGAGAAGCACGCAGGTCGCGACGAGCTCGTCCTCGGAAAGCCGATCGCCGCCGTCGTCGAGGTGCACCAGCTCGCTGAGGAGATCGCGCTCCGGCTCGCGGCGCCGCGCCTCGATGAGCCGGCGGAAGAGTGCCGCCATCTCCTGCGTTGCCGCTTGCGCTCGCGGATACTTGTCCGGCGCCGCGCGGGCGCTGCCGATGAACAACGCCATTTCGTCGGACAGAAGCTTCAGGCGCGCGAGCTCGGCGCGCGGCACGCCGAGCATGTCCATGATCACGAGCGCGGGCAAAGGCCCGGCGAACTCTGCAATGAAGTCGAACTCCTCGCGCTCGCCGATCTGCCCGATCAGCCACTGCGTCAGCGCCGCCACATTAGGCCGCAGGGCGTTTATGGAGCGCACGTGGAAAACGCGACTCGCGAGCCTGCGCAGGCGTGTGTGCTCCGGGGGATCGCGGAACACCATCCACAGGGTGAGGATGCGGATCAGGTCGGCCATGCGCTGGGCCTCGGCGCCTGGCAGGCTGGCGAAGAAGGGCCGCAGGCGATCGGAAGACATCGTCGAATCAAGGCACACGCGCTTCACGTCCTCGTAGCGGGTCAGGACCCAGGCTTTGAGCGCCGGACTCCAATGCGCGGGATCGTCATCGCGCATGCCCGCGTAGACCGGGAAGGGGTCGGCCCAGAAGGCCGGGTCCGAGGGACGGAACTCAGCCATTCTTGAACGATGGGCTGAAGTCAGCGCACGCTAACATTTTCCGGTAGGCGATTGTGCGACACATCAATTAGCAGTCCTTTCGACATCCAAGCCCCTTGACTTCCGACGAGACAGGCCTAAAATCGTGATTGCTGCATTGCACAAAACATTCGACCAGGAGCAATCACAATGTACGTGACACCGGAACAAATCCAAGCGGCCCAGAAGGCCAACGTGGAAGCGCTCCTCGCCGTAGCGAATGCCCAGTTCGCCGCGTTCGAGAAGCTGGCGAACCTGAACGCGGGGGCCGTCAAGCACGCTTTCGAGGATTCCATCGCGAATACGCGCGCCCTGCTCGGCGCCAAGGACGTGCAGGAGTTCATCACCCTGCAGAACTCGCTTGCCCAGCCCGCCATCGAGAAGGCAATCGCCTACTCCAAGAGCGTATATGAAGTCGCCACCGAGGCGAACTCCGAGCTGAGCCGCGTTGCGGAGCGCCGCGTCGCCGAGCTGAACGAGAATTTCGTCAGCCTGCTCGACAAAGTGTCCAAGAACGCGCCCGCCGGCTCCGACGTTGCCGTCGCCGCGGTGAAGTCGATGCTTGCCGCCGCCAACTCGGCGTACGACAACATGAACAAGGTCGCCAAGCAAGCCACGGAGATCGCCGAGGCGAACGTTGCCGCGGCGACCGAGACCGTGAAGGGACTCGCGAAGGCAAAAAAGGTCGCGTAAGCGCCAAAAAGAGCCCGCAGCCCAAGCGGCGGGCCCGGTCTAGCGCAAAAGCGAAGAAGAAAAAGAAGTGATGAAAAGCCCCGGTCCGCCGGGGCTTTTCATTTGAACGGGAATCCCGCCTGCCGGACCTGCGCCTGCAGGGCGTCCATCGCGCCTTTGACCGCCTGGGGGTCGCCGCGCACGCCGAGCTCGACGTGAATGCGCGAACCGTCGGCCCCCATCGACGGCAGGCTGAATACCTTGATGCCCGGGAAGGCTGCCTCGACCGATTGCATCGCCGGGATCAACTGGCTTTCGCCTGCTTCGAAGACGAGGATCGAGCCCTCCGCCCACTTCTGCGCATCGAAGCGATCTCGATAGCGCGTGTCGAGCACCCATTCCACCATCGGCCACGCCATCTGCGGAAAGCCCGGCACGAAGTGATGCTCGCGCAAAGAAAACCCGGGGATGCGATTGACCGGATTGGGAATGATGCTCG
>DATDCR010000367.1:0-1997 GCA_036524215.1 Burkholderiales bacterium | reverse complement strand
CGGCGCCGGCAGCGTGCCCGGCGCCGCCGCTAGATCACTTGCACCACTCGGCGGCGCTCTGCCGAGCGCGCGCGAGCTGCTGTGCCCTCTGATCGTCGTCGATGAAGACGCGCTCGCCGGCGGCGTTGGTCGTCGTCATGCGCTGCCCGCTCTCGATCTGGCGCACGTTGGCCTGCGCGAGGTCGCAGTTCTGCCGCTTCTTGTCGGCCTCGGCGCGCTCCTGCGCGGACTTCTGCTCGGCCTCGGTGCGCTCTTCCTGGCGCTTGCGGAACGCCTGCTCGGGCGTGAGCGGCTTGCCTTTCGCGTCCTTCTTCGCCGCGGACGGCGCCGGCGGCGGGGCGGACGGGCCGGGCGGCGGCTTGAGCGGCGTCGCCTTCGCGCCGGGCGGCGGCGTATCGCCGTAGCGCACCTTGCCGTCCTTGTCGACCCACTTGTAAGTCTGCGCGGCGGCGGCCGCCGAGAAGGCGAGCGCGGCCAGGACTGCGACGAGTTTCTTCATTTGCGAATCAACGCTCCATCCCCTGGGACGGATGACAGTATCGCATTGGAGCGCCGCGACGCTCGTGTAAAATGCCGCTTTGCGAGAGAGCTAACCTAATGCGGGTCATCCAGAAGGCGCTGACCTTCGACGACGTACTGCTCCTTCCCGCCCACTCGCGCATCCTGCCGCGCGACGCCTCCCTCAAGACCCGCCTCACCCGCAAGCTCGAGCTGAACATCCCGCTCGTGTCGGCGGCGATGGACACGGTGACCGAGGCGCGCCTGGCGATCGCGATCGCGCAGGAAGGCGGCATCGGCATCATCCACAAGAACCTCACGCCCCAGCAGCAGGCCGCCGAGGTGGCCAAGGTGAAGCGCTTCGAGTCCGGCGTGCTGAAGGACCCGATGACCGTGCCGCCCGAAGCGAGCGTGCGCGAGGTGATGGCGCTGCAGCAGCAGCACAAGATCTCCGGCTTCCCGGTGGTGAAGAACGGCAAGGTGGTCGGCATCGTCACCAACCGCGACCTGCGCTTCGAGCGCGAGCTCGACCAGCCGGTGAAGGCGATCATGACGCCGCAGAAGAAGCTCATCACGGTGCGCGAAGGCGCGCCGCGCGAGGAAGCGATGGCGCTCATGCACCAGCACCGGCTCGAGCGCGTGCTGGTAGTGGACGAGGAGTTCCGTCTCAAGGGCCTGGTCACCGTCAAGGACATCCTCAAGGAAAGCGAGCACCCGAGCGCGTGCAAGGACGCCTGGGGCAAGCTGCGCGTCGGCGCGGCGGTCGGGGTCGGCGAGGGCACGGACGAGCGCGTTGCCGCGCTGGTCGAGGCCGGCGTCGACGTGCTCGTCGTCGACACCGCGCACGGCCACGCGCAGGGCGTGCTCGACCGGGTGAAGTGGATCAAGACCAAGTACGCGCAGGTGCAGGTCATCGGCGGCAACGTCGGCACCGGCGACGGCGCGCGGGCGCTGGTCGACCACGGCGCCGACGGTGTCAAGGTCGGCATCGGGCCCGGCTCGATCTGCACCACGCGCATCGTGGCCGGCGTCGGCGTGCCGCAGATCACCGCCATCCAGAACGTGGCCGAGGCGCTGGCGAAGAGCGATGTGCCGCGCATCGCCGATGGCGGCGTGCGCTACTCGGGCGACGTGGCAAAGGCGCTCGCCGCCGGCGCGCATGTCGTCATGCTCGGTTCGCTCTTCGCCGGGACCGACGAATCGCCGGGCGAGCTCGAGCTCTACCAGGGGCGCTCGTACAAGGCTTATCGCGGCATGGGCTCCCTCGGCGCGATGCAGAAAGGCGCCGCCGACCGCTACTTCCAGGACTCCGACATGAACGTCGACAAGCTCGTCCCGGAAGGCGTCGAAGGCCGCGTGCCCTACAAGGGCAGCGTGCTGGCCGTGATTCACCAGCTGATGGGCGGTCTGCGTTCCAGCATGGGCTACCTGGGATGCCCGGACATCCCGACCATCCACGCCAAGGCCGAATTCGTCGAGATCACGTCTGCAGGCATCCG
>DATDCR010000366.1:0-25893 GCA_036524215.1 Burkholderiales bacterium | reverse complement strand
CAGCGCCTTCGCGTCGCGCGAGACGAGCACCCAGTCGCTGCGCGACTTGAGCGTCTTTTCTTCCTCGTCCTCGTCGTCCTGCACCAGTACCGCCTGCAGATCGAGCTGCGCGGCGATGCGCGCCACGACCGGCACGAGATCGAGGAAGCGGTTCGAGACATGGAAGGCGACGATGCCGTCGGGCTTCATGTGCCGCAGGTAGGTCTGCAGCGCTTCGCGCGTGATGAGGTGCACGGGGATGGCATCGCTCGAAAAGGCGTCCACCGCGAGGACGTCGAAGCCCTGCGGCGGATCGCGCTCGAGCGTCAGGCGCGCATCGCCAAGCGCCGTCTCGACCGTGGCCTGGCTGTCCGAAAGGAAGGTGAACGCGCTGCGGGCGATCTGCACCACGTCGGGATTGATGTCGTAGAACCGGTAGACGTCGCCCGGCCGGCCGTACGCCGCGATGGTGCCCGTGCCCAGGCCGATGACGCCGACGCGCACGGGATGCGATTGCTTCGACTTGATCGCCACGCCGATGCCCGAGCTTTCCGTGTAGTACGTCGTCAGCATGCGCCGCAGCGAAGGCCCGAGGTACTGCTCGCCGTGCATGATCGTGCCGTGCACCAGGCGCCGCAGGTGGGAGTCCTCGCCGGGCGTGCCGTATTCCTTCACGCGCAGCACGCCGTAGAAGTTGCGCTTGGCCACCAGCACATCCTTCTGCTGCCGGAAGCCGTCGTACGCGGCGCAGGCCGCGACGCCGAGCACCACCAAGAGGCTGAGCGCGTGCGCGATGCGTCCGACGGCCTGGAAGCGCAGCGCCGCGAGCAGGGCGACCGCCGCCACCCCCGCGCCCAGCTCGAAGTAGCCGTTGAACGCGAGCGGCGCCACCACGGCGACGAGCAGGCCGCCGAGCGCGCCGCCGGCTGAAATCGTCAGATAGAACGCCGTCAGGTGACCCGTTGCCGGCCGTGAGCGATAAAGCTCGCCATGGCAGAAGAGGCAGCCGATAAACAGGCCTGGCAGGAACACGGCGAGCTGCAGCGCAAGGTGATAGTGGTATTCGGTGTCGACCAGCAGCCAGGCCATCGCCACGAGCGCGATCAGCACGAGCGGCCATAGGTAGCTCGGCTGGTACCAGCCCTTGCCTTCGAAGGCGATGATGAAAGTCGCGAGATAAAGCGTGAGCGGCACGAGCCACAGCAAAGGCACCGAGGCCACGTTCTGCGTCAGGTGGTTGGTGACCGCAAGCAGCATGACCGAGCCGGCCGCCGAAAGCACCAGCCACCAGGCGAAGTCCGCTCGGGGCAGCGGCGTGGCCTGCTCGACCGCGCCGGCGACAGCGGCGCGGGGCGTGCGCCAGGCGACTGCAGCGCAAAGGATTGCAAACGCCGCAAACAGCCATGACCAGACGCTGACCTGCTCGCGCGCCGCGAAGTAGGGCTCGACGAAGAACGGATAGCCGAGCAGCGCGATCAGCGAGGCGAGATTGGAAAGGGCGAAAAGGCGATAGGGGTTCTCGCTCGGTCGCGCGCGGGCGAACCAGGCCTGGATGAGCGGGCTGGTCGACGCGAGGAGGAAGTACGGCAGGCCGACGGTCACGCCGAGGACCAGGAGGATGCGCGAGATCGGCTCCTCGTCGCCGCTCGGCTTCCACGTTTCCGCCGGCATGATCGGCAGCGTGACCACGGCCGCGACGAGGAGGACCGTATGCACGATGCTCTGCCGCCGGCCGGCGAGCTTCTGCAGGCCGTGGGCGTAGGCATACCCGGCCAGGAGCAGCACCTGGAAGAAGAGCATGCAGGTCGTCCACACCGCGGCGCTGCCGCCGAACCACGGCAGGATGAGGCGCGCGATCAGCGGCTGCACGAGGAACAGCAGGAACGACGAGAGAAAGATCGTGAGGGCGTAAATCATGGAGCGATTATTCGATTTCCTTCGCGAACGGCCGGTTGAGCATCCATGCCGCAATGGCATCGACCGTCTGCGGCTCGCGTCCGAAGTACCCGTGCGCGGCGAACGGCTCGCAGGGGGCGGACTCGGGCGGCTTGCCGCCGCTCACCGACACGAGCGCATAGCGCTCGCCGAGGCGTGCCGCCGCGTCATAGGGCGTGTGCTCGCAGGCGTCGCTCCGATGATGGACGAAGAGCAGTCGCGAGCCGATGCCGGCGTAGTCGAAGCCGCGCAACGTGGGTGCCTGTCGGCGCGGGTTCCCGCTACCGAACATGGTCGAGGTGAGCACGACCCCGGCGACCTCGCCGCCCAAGTCACGGCCCACGAACGCGGCGGAAATCGTGCCGCGGCTCGTGCCGACGACGAAGATCGGTAGGCCGGGGAGCCGTCGCTTCAGCTCCGCGATCACGGCCCGCGCGTCCGCGCTCTGCTCGCGACTCTTGCGGTAATCCGCCGTCAGTTCCGCCTGATCCGACGGCGCGTCCATGACGACCGGCAGCACCCCGTTGCGCGCGAACTCGGCGCGCGAGCGTGGCAGGAAGTTCTTGGCGCCGAACTTGACCACGCCGTCCTCGCCACGAGCGCCGATCCGGCCCGCCCCGCCGACGTACAGCAGGGCGATGGCGTGCGCCTGCACCGCGCCGCCGTCGAGGATGACGAACGGCTGCCGGACGCCCGCACGGCTTTCTACGCTGACCAGCTCGTCGGCGAGCACAGACGCCGCTGCAGCGCACAGCGCGAGGAATGCGGCGAACCTCAAACGCGTCGCGCCAGCTCCGCGGCAAGCCCGGTATAGCGTGCGGGCGTGAGCGCGAGGAGGCGCTTCTTCGCCTCGTCGGGAATGGGGAGCGATCGGATGAATTGCGCGAGGGCTCGCTGCTCGAGCCGCTTGCCGCGGCTCATCGCCTTCAGCTTCTCATAGGCGTCGGGCACGCCGTGGCGGCGCATCACCTGCTGTATCGCCTCGGCGAGGACTTCCCAGTTCGCGTCGAGGTCGGCCGCCAGCCTTTGCGCATCGGCCTGCAGCTTGCCGACACCGCGCTGCGCCGAGGCATAGGCGAGCAGCGTATGGCCGAGCGCCGTGCCGATGTTGCGCTGGGCCGTCGAATCGGAAAGGTCGCGCTGCCAGCGCGACACCGGCAGCTTTTCCGACAGATGGCGCAGGAGCGCGTTGGCGATGCCGATGTTGCCCTCGGAGTTCTCGAAATCGATCGGGTTCACCTTGTGCGGCATGGTGGAGGAGCCGACCTCGCCTGCCTTCAGCTTCTGGGTGAAATAGCCAAGCGAGATGTAGCCCCACACATCGCGGTCGAAGTCGAGCAGCACGCTATTCGCCCGCGCATAGGCATCGAGCAGCTCGGCGGTCCAGTCGTGCGGCTCGATCTGCGTCGTATGCGAATTGAATTCCAGGCCGAGGCTCTGCACGAAGCGGCGGCAGAAGCGCTCCCAGCTCACGTTCGGATAGGCGATGAGGTGCGCGTTGTAATTGCCGACCGCGCCATTGATCTTTCCCGCCACCGGCACGGCCGCGATGCGCTCGCGCGCGCGCTGCAGGCGGCGGGCGAAGTTGGCCATCTCCTTGCCGAGCGTCGTCGGGCTGGCGGGCTGTCCGTGCGTGCGCGAGAGCATCGGCAGCGCGGCATGGCGCCGGGCGAGCGCGCGCAGCGCCTCGATCAGCGCGTCGAGCCGCGGCAGCATCACCTCGGCGCGTGAATCGCGCATCATCAGCGCATAGGAGAGGTTGTTGATGTCTTCGGAGGTGCAGGCGAAGTGCACGAATTCGAGCGACGCCTGCACCTCGCGATTCGAGCCGAGCTTCGAGCGCAGCCAGTACTCGATCGCCTTGACGTCGTGGTTGGTCTCGGCCTCGATGTTCTTGATGTGCGCAGCATCTCGCTCCGAGAAGTCGTTCACCAGGCGTCGGAACGCGGCGACGGTGCGCGGGCTGAAAGGCTTGAGCTCGCGGATGCCGCGCTCCTGCGCGAGCGCCTGCAGCCACTCGAGCTCGATGCGGATGCGATAGCCGATGAGCGCCTGCTCGCTGAAATAGACCCTGAGCGGGTCGAGGGTCTTGGCGTACCGGCCGTCGAGCGGCGACAGCGCGGCGAGCGGCGATGGCATGGGCTTTTATTATACGGACGATGCGGATTTCGCTTCGCAACGTCAGCGCGCAGGCTCGCGCCTGCCGCCTCTGCGAGCATCGGCTGGAGCCGCGGCCGGTGTTTCGCGTCGGCGCCGGCGCCCGTCTCCTGATCGTCGGCCAGGCGCCTGGGCGGCGCGTGCACGAGACCGGGATTCCCTGGAACGATCCGTCGGGCGACGTGCTGCGCGCATGGCTCGCCATGGATCGCGAGACGTTCTACGACACCTTGCGCATCGCCATCGTGCCGGTCGGGCTTTGCTACCCCGGCACGGTGGACGGCGCCGACCTGCCGCCGGTGCCGCAATGCGCGCCCCTGTGGCAGCCGAGATTCCGCGCCGCGCTACCGCACATAGCGCTCACGCTGCTCGTCGGCTCCTACGCGCAAAAGCACTACCTCGGCGCGCGGCGCGAGGGTTCCCTGGGCGAAACGGTGCGCGCCTTCCGGCAATATCTGCCCGAGTTCTTCCCGTTGCCGCATCCAAGCTGGCGCAACAAGGCGTGGCTGAAGGCCAATCCGTGGTTTGCAAAAGATGTCATCCCCGCGCTGCGCCGGCGCGTTACGGCGTGTTTGCGCTCGGTATAATCGCGCCCCCACCATGAAGCTCCTCGCCTCGCTGACCAGCCCGTATACGCGCAAAGTGCGCGTGGTGCTGGCCGAAAAGAAAATCGAATTCGAGCTCGAGCTGGTGGACGTGAGCCCGGTGGAAAACCCGGTCAACGCGCATAATCCGCTGGGCCGCATTCCGACCCTGGTGCTCGACGACGGCAATGCGCTCTACGACTCTCGGGTGATCGTCGAATTCCTCGACGCCGTGTCTCCGCTGGGCCGCCTGGTTCCCGATGAGACGCGCGACCGCGTGGCCGTGCGTCGCTGGGAAGCGCTCGCCGATGGCGTGCTCGATGCGGCGCTGCCCCTGCGCCATGAGCTGCTGCGCGACAAGAAGGAGCGCAGCAAGGCTTTCATCGAGAAGCAGCTCGCGCGCGTGCACCGCGGCGCGGCGCTCATGGCGAAGGATCTCGAGGCGCGGACCTGGTGCCACGGCGACCGTTATTCGCTGGCCGATATCGCGGTCGGCTGCTGTGCGGGCTGGCTCGACTTTCGCAGGCCCGCCGAGGTGGATTGGCAGGCCGAATATCCACCGCTCGCCAAGCACTACCGCAAGCTGATGGAGCGAGCGGCGTTCGCCGACACCGTACCGCGGCTGGCTAAGTAATCACCCCGCCGCCGAGGCACACCTCGGCATCGTAGAGCACGACCGACTGCCCCGGCGTGACGGCCCATTGCGGGGCCGCGAAGTCGACATGCATCTCGCCGTCGAGCACGCGGGTCAGCGTGCAAAGCGCATCCGCCTGGCGATACCGTGTCTTTGCGCCGTGCGCCGAGCCCGCCGGCGGCGACGTACCGGCGATCCAGCTCGCATCGGCTGCGTCGAGCGAGCGCTTGAGCAGCAGGGGATGGTCGTGACCCTGCACCACGACGAGCTCGTTCGCGGCGAGATCCTTGCCGGCGACGTACCACGCCTCGCCGGCGGAGCCGCTTTTGCCACCCAATCCAATGCCCTTGCGCTGGCCGATCGTGTAGAACGCGAGCCCGATGTGCTCGCCGACGGTTTTCCCTTCGGGCGTCACCATCGCGCCGGGCTGGTGCGGCAGGTAGCGGTTCAGGAATTCGCGGAACGGCCGCTCGCCGATGAAGCAGATGCCGGTCGAGTCCTTCTTCGCGTGGTTCGGCAGTCCGGCTTCGAGCGCGAGCCGCCGCACTTCGCTTTTGTTCAGCTCCCCGACCGGAAACAGGACGCGCGAGAGTTGCGCCTGGGTGAGACGGTGCAGGAAGTAGCTCTGGTCCTTGCCCGCGTCGAGGCCGCGCAACAGCTCGACGCGCCCGCCGGCTGTTCGCACGCGCGCGTAGTGGCCGGTGGCGATTTTCCCCGCGCCCAGGCGCAGCGCATGGTCGAGGAAGGCCTTGAACTTGATCTCGGCATTGCACAGCACGTCCGGATTGGGGGTGCGGCCCGCGGCGTATTCGCGCAGGAAATCGGCGAACACGCGGTCCTTGTATTCGGCGGCGAAGTTGACCGCTTCGAGCTCGATGCCGAGGACATCGGCCGCGGCGGCGGCGTCGATCAGGTCCTGGCGCGTCGAGCAATAGTCGTCCGTGTCGTCGTCTTCCCAGTTCTTCATGAACAGACCGACCACCTCGTAGCCTTGCCGCTTGAGCAGAAGCGCGGCCACCGACGAGTCGACCCCGCCGGACATGCCGACCACGACTTTCATGGGAAGTCCGCCGACAGCAGCTCGAGCGGGAAGCGCCGTCCAGCCAGGTAGTCCGCCACGCACTGGCTGACGAGCGGCGAGCGGTGATCGGCTTTGCGCGCGACGAGCTCCTCCGCCGTGAGCCATACGGCGCGAACGATCTCCTTGTCGAGCTTGCGATCGGGGTCGGGCGCCGAGACGCCGCCGGTGAAGCAGAAGCGAAGGAACGTCACATCCTTCGCGGCGTAATACCACCGGTAGAGGCCGACCAGCGCCTTCGGCTCGAAGGCATGCGCCGTCTCTTCCATCACCTCGCGGCGGCAAGCCTCGAGCAGCGACTCGCCCGGATCCAGATGACCGGCGGGCTGGTTCAGCACCACGCGGCCATCGATGCGCTCCTCGACGAAGAGAAAGCGGCCGCTGCGCTCGATCACTGCGGCGACCGTGACGCTCGGCCGCCAGAGCTCTGTCATGCCGCTTTTCTGCCGTTGCGGCGGATTTTTGCCGGGTCCTTTGTGTTCTTCCGGATGAAGTCGGCCATGCGCTGCACGCCGGCCTCGATCGCCTGCCTGGACGCGGCATAGGAGAAGCGCACGTGCTGGCCTTCGCCGGGCACGCGGCTGCCGAAGTGGATGTCGGCCAGCACGGCCACGCCCGCCTCGGCGAGCAGGCGCTTGCGGAACGCCTCCGAATCGGCCGCGCCGATCATGCGGCACGCCTCGGTCACGTTCGGCCAGGCGTAGAACGCGCCCCCCGGCACCTGGCACTTCACGCCCGGCACCTGCCCGAGCAGGCCGACGATCAGGTCGCGACGCTCGAGGAAGCTCTTGCGCATCATTTCTGCCGCCTGCTGCGGGCCGTTGATCGCCTCGACGGCGGCCCACTGGCTGATCTGGGAGGCGCACGACTCGGTATTGGTGATCCAGCGCGTGAACACCGGCGCGAGCGTGGGATTGGCGGTGAAGCCGATGCGCCAGCCCGTCATCGCCCAGGTCTTCGATGCGCCGTCGGAGATGATGGTGCGCTCGTACATCCCGGGCAGTTGCGCGATGGAGAAGAAGTCTCCGCCGTAGACGAGGCGCGAATAGATCTCGTCGGCATACACCCAGACCTGCGGATGCTTCTGCAGCACCGCGGCGATCTGCTCGAGGTCCTTCCTCGCCAGGCAGCCGCCCGTCGGGTTGTGCGGATAGTTGAGGATCAGGAGCCTGGTCTTGGGCGTGATGAGGCGCTCGAGCTCAGCCGGGTCGAACGAGAAGTTGCGGCTCTCGCGCAGGGGGATCGGCACCGGTTTCGCGCCGTTCGCTGCAATCTGCGACTCGTAGATCGGGAAGCCGGGGTTGGGGTAGATCACCTCGTCGCCGGCGCCGTAGTCGGTGGTTGAGAGGATGGCGTAGGCGATGAACGGCTTCGCGCCGGCGCCGACCACCACGTCTTCCGGCCGGATGGGCAGGCCACCCCGCAAGCCGCCCATGTAGGTCGCTGCGGCCTGCCGCAGCTCGTCGATCCCCGCCGACGGCGTATAGCCGTGCTTGCCGTCGCGGATGGCGCGGATCGCCGCTTCCTGGACGTTGTCGGGCGCCGGGAAGTCCGGCTGCCCGATGCAGAAGCTGATGATGTCCTTGCCGGCGCGCGCGAGCGCGTTCACTTCGGCGAGCACGACGAAGGCGTTTTCGGTTCCGAGGCTCGAGGCCCGGCGGCTGATGTCCGGCATAAATGGGGTCAGATCAACTTTTCGAAGCCGTTGATTTTATCGGAGTACCATCGCGCGAGCCGAAAAGTTGATCCGACCCCATTTATGCTCATCAACTGCGTCGCCTACGAGGAAGGCCGCAAGCTCGCCGACATCGAAAAGCACGAGATCAGCAATTACCTGCAGCGCCCGGGCTGCTTCATCTGGGTGGCGCTGCGCGATGCGACGGAGACCGAGCTGCACGAGATGCAGGAGGAGTTCGACCTGCACCCGCTCGCTGTCGAGGACGCGCGCCACGGCCACCAGCGGCCCAAGATCGAGGAATACGGCGACCTGCTCTTCGTGGTGGTGAAGACGGTGGAGGTCGACGGCGAGGAGCTGCGCATCGGCGAGATGGACATCTTCGTCGGCCGCAACTACGTGCTCTCGGTGCGCCAGCACAGCGAGCAAGGCTTCCTCGGCGTGCGCGCCCGCGCCGAGCGCGAGCCGGACCTGCTGAGGAACGGCTCAGGCTACGTGCTGTATGCGCTGATGGACGCCGCCGTGGACCGCTACTTCCCGGTCCTCGACGCCGTGGAGACCGAGCTCGACAACATCGAGCGCGACCTGTTCTCCGGCAAGGATCCCCGGCAGAACATCGAGGCGCTGTACTACGTGAAGCAGAAGCTGACGACGCTCAAGCACGTCGCCGGCCCGCTGCTCGAATTCTCGGGCAAGCTCTTTGGCGGGCGCGTGCCGCAGGTCTGCGTCGGGCTGGGCGAGTACTTCCGCGACGTCTACGACCACCTGGTGCGGCTGAACCAGAGCATCGATACCTCCCGCGACACGGTAACGACCGCCATCCAGGTGAACCTCGCCATGGTGCAGATCAGCGATAACGAGGTCACCAAGCGCCTCGCCGCCTACGGCGCGCTGGTGGCGATTCCGACCATGATCGTCGGCATCTACGGCATGAACTTCGAGCACATGCCGGAGCTCAAGTGGACCTACGGCTATCCGCTGGTGATGGGCGTCATGGCGGCGATCGACGGCTGGCTGTTCTGGCGCTTCCGCAAGGCGAAATGGCTTTAGAACTCGCCGCGCACGACGTCCCAGGGGACCGAGATCCGGCCATCACTCGCACGATCGATCAGGCCGATGCGCGCGAGCGCGGTCACATCGGTGTGCACGTTCTTGTAGTCGCGCCTTAGGCGCTTCGACAGCTCGTAGATCGAGACGGGCCCCGCGCCCCTTAGCAGGTCCAGCAGCGCCCAGCGCGCCGGCGTCAGGGTGCGCAGCAGGAGCGGAAGATCCAGCGCGGAAAGGACGTGCAGCGGGCCGCTCCTGCGGCCCTCGGTGCGGCGGTTCCACGCCGCCTCGAAGCGATCGAGCGCATCGCGAGCATCGCCGACGCGAAGCTCGAGGATGCGCAGCTCTCCCCTAGCCAAGGCGGCCGCCCACGGCCTCGACGTCGCGCTCGAAGTCGTAGCGCATCTGCTCTACCGAGCGCAGCTCGTAGGTCGAGCTGCGGCCGCGTACCTGGCGGCGCCCGTTCTCGTAGACCACAAGATCGCCATACGCCAGGCGATAGCGAAAGTCGTCGCGCAGCTCGATGGCGACGAGCGCGTGGGGCAGCAGGATGCGCTCCGACAGCATATATGGCTTATAACACCATAATCGAGTACCTGTAAAATGCCGGAATGAAGGACTTTTTCAACCCGTATGCGCACGGCTTCGTGCGCCTTGGCGTGGCCACGCCGCTGGTGCGCATAGGCGATCCGCGCCACAACCTGGAAGCGACGGTGGCGCTCGTGCAGCAGGCGGCGCGCAGCAAAGTGCTGCTCACGGTGTTCCCCGAGCTCGGGCTTTCCGCCTACAGCTGCGAAGACCTCTTCCACCAGCAAGCCCTGCTCGATGCAGCCGAAGGAGCGCTCGCCGAGCTGCTTAAGCGCACGCGCGAGCTGAAGACGGCGGCGCTTGTCGGGCTGCCCGTCGCGCTGGAGGGCAGGCTCTATAACTGCGCGGCGCTGGTGTGCCAGGGGCGCCTCGTCGGCGTGGTGCCGAAGACCTACTTGCCCAACTATCGCGAGTTCTACGAAGGAAGGCAGTTCACCGCGGGCGACGCGGCGGCCCAGACCGAAATCCGCCTCGCGGGGCAGACGGCGCCGTTCGGCACGGGGCTCGTGTTCCGGCTCGCCGAGCAGCGCGATTTCGTGCTGCACGTCGAGATCTGCGAGGACCTGTGGGTACCCGCCCCGCCGTCGACGTACGCCGTGCTTGCGGGCGCAACGGTGATCGCCAACCTCTCGGCGTCGAACATCGTCGTCGGCAAGGAAGGCTATCGCCACCAGCTCGTCGGCAACCAGTCGGCGCGCTGCCTTGCGGCCTATCTGTACAGCGCCGCGGGCCAGGGCGAATCGACGACCGACCTTGCCTGGGACGGTCACGCGCTCATCTACGAGAACGGCACGCTGCTCGCCGAGTCGCGGCGCTTCTCGAGCGAGCCGCAGCTCGCCTTCGCCGACGTCGACCTCGGGCGCCTGCAGGCCGACCGCATGCGGCAGAACACCTTCGGCGCGGCGGCCCTGCGCCATCGCACGGAGGCCGCGCGCTTCCGCAGCGTCGAGTTTTCCGTGCCTTTGCCCAAGGGCAAGCTCGCCCTCGCGCGCCGCGTGGAGAAGCTGCCCTACGTGCCGAGCGACGCGGCCAACCGCGACCTGCGCTGCGAAGAGGTGTACCGCATCCAGGTCAACGGGCTCGCCACGCGCATGCGGGCCACGGGCACGAAGAAGCTGATCATCGGCGTCTCCGGCGGCCTCGACTCCACGCACGCGCTCATCGTCTGTGCGCGCGCCATGGACGAGCTGAAGCTGCCCCGCCGCAACATCCTCGCCTTCACCATGCCCGGATTCGCCACCAGCACGCGCACGAAGAACCAGGCCTGGCAGCTGATGCGGGCGGTGGGCGCGAGCGCGCAGGAAATCGACATCCGGCCCTCGTGCCTGCAGATGCTGAAGGACATCGGCCATCCTTTCGCCAAAGGCAAGAAGGTCTACGACATCGCCTTCGAGAACGTGCAGGCCGGCGAGCGCACGAGCCACCTCTTCCGGCTCGCCAACCAGCACGGCGGCTTCGTCGTCGGCACGGGCGACCTCTCGGAGCTCGCGCTCGGCTGGTCGACCTACGGCGTGGGCGACCACATGTCGCACTACAACGTGAACGCGAGCGTGCCGAAGACGCTGATCCAGTACCTGATCGGCTGGGTGGCGGAGTCGGACGAGTTCAGCGAGGAGGTGCGGCGCGCGCTGCATCGCGTGCTCGATACCGACATCAGCCCCGAGCTCATCCCGGGCAAGCAGAAGACCGAGAGCTCGGTCGGCCCGTACGAGCTGCAGGACTTTCACCTCTACTACACGCTTCGCTTCGGCTATGCGCCGACCAAGGTGGCGTATCTCTGCTGGAGCGCGTGGCAGGACACGTACCGCCTAGGCGAGATCCGCAGATGGCTCGGTGTCTTCCTGCACCGGTTCTTCCAGACCAGCCAGTACAAGAGGAGCGCGGTGCCGAATTCGCCCAAGGTCGGCTCGGGCGGTTCCCTCTCGCCACGCGGCGATTGGCGCGCGCCTTCGGACGGCAACGCCGACGCCTGGCTCGCGAACCTGGAGGGCGTGCCGGCTCGCGAGTAAGTTGACAGAAATCAAGCCCTAAATGGCGCCGCATTTTAAGGTGGCGCCATGGGACAAGAATCCTCGCTGGCGATCCTGTTCGCCGACGTCTGCGGCAGCACCAAGCTCTATGAAGCCCTCGGCGACGCCACCGCGCGCAAGATGATCGGTCGCTGCATCGACCTGATGACGGCGGCGACCACGGCGCACGGCGGCCGGCTGATCAAGGTCATCGGCGACGAGGTGATGTGCACGTTCCCGACGGCGGACGATTGCGCGGCCGCCGCGCTCGACATGCAGGAACGCGTGTCCAGCGCGGCCGTGACCGGCGTCGCGCTCGCCAACATGGCGATCCACGTCGGCTTCCATTACGGGCCGGTGGTGCACGAGGACAACGACGTCTTCGGCGACGCCGTGAACGTGGCGGCCCGCATGGTCAACCTTGCCAAGCCGGACCAGGTGGTGACCACCGGGCCGACGGTCGAGTCGCTGTCGGAAAAGTGGCGCAAGACGGCACGGCAGATCGATCGCACGGCGGTCAAAGGCAAGAGCGAGGAGCTCGACGTCTACGAGCTGATCTGGCAGGAAGAGGAAGTGACGCGCATCGCCGGCAAGAGCTGGATTCCCGAGAAGCTCGCCGTGCAGGAGCACCTGACGCTCGACTATGGCGTGCACGAGATCGAGGTGAGCGACAAGCACCCGATGGTCACGGTGGGCCGCGGCGAGCAGAACGAGCTGGTGATCCACGAAGACGTGGTGTCCCGCCTGCACGCCCGCATCGAGTACCGCAACCACCGCTTCACGCTCACCGACCAGAGCACGAACGGCAGCTACATCGTCGATGCCAGCGGCACGCCGCGCCTGGTGCGGCACGATTCGCTGACCCTGTCCGGCGCCGGCGCCATCTGCTTCGGCCGCAAGCCGGTGGCGAACGACACCGGGCTCCTGCGCTACCGCATCAGCGCCGGCTAGGCGCGCGCCACCCGGATCACCCCTTTCAGCTCGCGCACCACGGCGAAGGCCCGCTTCAGCTGTCCGAGGTCCTTCACGTCGAACGTGAAGCGCATGAAGGCAAGCTCGTCGCGGCTCTGCGTGCGCACCGCGGTGACGTTGATCTTCTCGCGTGCCAGCGCGTCGCCGATGTCGCGCAGCAGCCCGCGCCGGTCGCTCGCCGTGACGGCCATCTCGACCGTGTAGCTTCCCTCGGCTTCGCCCCACTGCGCGTCGATCAACCGCTCGGGCTGCGCTTCGGCGAGCCGGTGCAGGCTGGGGCAGTCCTCGCGGTGCACCGACACGCCTTTGCCGCGCGTGACGAAGCCGCGGATCGGGTCCGGCGGGACCGGCTTGCAGCACTTGGCGAGCTGCGTCATCAGGCGGTCCATGCCGCCGACGACCAGCACGCCGCCTTTCGGCCCGCTTTCCTTGCGGCGCCTGAGCACCGGCTCGGCGACGGCAGGCACTTCCGCGCCACGCAGCGCCGTCTGCAGCTGGCGCAGATTCACCTCGTCGCGCGCGACGGCGACGAAAAGCTCCTCCGGCTTCTTGAAGCCGAGGCGCTCGGCCAGCGCGTCGAGGCTGGCATGCGCGCCGGCTTCGCGCTTGAGCTCCTTTTCCACGGCCGCGCGGCCGGCGGCTACGGTCTCGGCATGCGCCTTGGCGTTGAACCATTGCCGGATCTTCTGCCGCGCCCGCGCGCTCCTGACGAAGCCGCGCTCGGTGTTCAGCCAGTCACGCGAAGGCCCGCCGGACTTGGCGCTGACGATCTCCACGCGCTGGCCGCTCGCGAGCGGCTTATCGAGCGTGACGATCTGGCCGTCGACGCGCGCGCCGCGGCAGCGATGGCCGAGGTCGGTATGCAGCGCGTAGGCGAAATCGATCGGCGTCGAGCCCGCCGGCAGGTCGATCACCTTGCCCTGCGGCGTCAGCACGTAGACCGTGTCGTCGAGGCCGGCCTTGCGCGTGCTGCTCGTCCAGTCGGCGACCTCGTCGCGCCAGGCGAGGAGCTCGCGCAGCCAGGCGATCTTCTGCTCGAAGGCGGCGTCGGGGCGCGTCGCCTTGCCGCCCTCCTTGTAGCGCCAGTGCGCCGCGACGCCGAACTCGGCGTGCCGGTGCATCTCCTCGGTGCGGATCTGCACCTCGACCGTCTTGCTCTCGGGGCCGAGCACCGCGGTGTGCAGCGACTGGTAGAGATTTCCCTTCGGCCGCGAGATGTAGTCGTCGAATTCCTTCGGGATCGGCTGCCACAGGTTGTGCACCACGCCGAGCGCCGTGTAGCAATCCTTCACCGTCGGCACGATGACCCGCAAGGCGCGCACGTCGTAGAGCTGGTCGAAGTCGAGCGACTTGGTGCGCATCTTGTTCCAGATCGAGTAAAGGTGCTTCGGCCGGCCATAGATCTCGCCCTTGACGCCCGCCGCCTGCAGCTCGCGCTGCAGGAGCGCAATGGCGCGCGTGATGTAGCGCTCGCGCTCGACGCGCTTCTCGTCGAGCATGCCGGCGATGCGCTTGTAGAGCTCGGGCTCGAGGAAACGGAACGACAGGTCTTCCAGCTCCCACTTCAGCTGGAAGACGCCGAGCCGGTTGGCGAGCGGCGAATACAGATCCAGGCTCTCGCGCGCGTAGGCCGCGCGTTCCGCGGTCGGATTCTTGGAGAACCAGCGCAGCGTCTGGGTGCGGCTGGCGAGTCGAATGAGCACGACGCGCACGTCCTCCACCATGCCGAGGACCATCTTGCGCAGCACCTCGTTCTGCTCGCTCGGATTGCCTCTCGTGGCGAGACGCAGCTGATAGAGCTTCTCGACGCCGCTCGCCAGCGCCGCCACCTCGTTGCCAAACTGGCCGCTCAGCTTGTCGAGCTCGACGTGCTTCGGCGCGGCGAACAGCACGCCGGCGATGCGCCCGGGCGCATCGAGGCCGATCGCGGCGAGATTGGCCGACAGGCCGAGCGCGTGGTGCCACGTCGGCTCGCCGGTGGAAAGCGTCTGTGCTGCGTAAAGCGGCTCGGCAAAGGCGAGCGCGTCCGCCACGCGAGCGCGGTCAGCGCCTTCCAGGCCTTGCGCGACGGACTCGAGGGCTGCGGCGCCGCTGTTGGGGTGCAAATGCACCACGCTCATCTGGCTTGAGCGCATGCGCTATTTTACGGTCCGTGGGGTGGTTCACCGAATGGAAACGGCGGCGGGTGCTCGAGAAGCACCGCATCGACGACGCGCTATGGCGCGAGGCGACCGGCGGCCTCGCTTTCCTGCCGCCAACGCCCAAGCTGCGCGAGCTCGTGCTGCTCTTCCTCGCGGAGAAGGAGTTTGCCGCGGCGCACGGGCTCGAGCTCACGGACGCCATGCGTGTTGCCATCGCCGCGCAGGCCTGCCTGCCGGTGCTGGAGCTCGGGCTCGACTGGTATGCCGGCTGGCGCGGCATCGTCGTGTATCCCGGTGACTTTCGCGTGCGCCGGCAGGAAATGGACGAGCACGGCGTGATGCACGAATGGGACGACGAGCTCGCCGGCGAGGCGATGCCGGGCGGGCCGGTCGTGCTTTCATGGGACGCGCTGGCGCGCGACCCGTCGATCAACGTCGTGATCCACGAGTTCGCGCACAAGCTCGACATGCTGAACGGCTCGGCCGACGGCGTGCCGCCGCTGCACGTCGGAATGGATCGAAAGGCCTGGAACCAGGCCTTCCACGAAGCGTACGAAGGCTTCTGCGATGCCGTCGAGCGCGGCAAGGACACCTGGCTCGACCCCTACGCGGCGGAGCATCCGTCGGAGTTCTTCGCGGTGGTGAGCGAAGCGTTCTTCCGCGAAGCGCGCGAAACGAAGCGGCGCTATCCGAACGTGTACGAGCAGCTAAGGCTGTTCTACCGCCAGGACCCGGCGGGCTAGAGCACCAGCGAGGAGCCCTCGGCCGGCGCCTCGCATTGCACGTTGGCGTCGAAGCGCCCGAGGCTCGCGCGCGCCTCCTCGAGCTTGCGATCGATGTCGTCGTCGATCTGGTCGGGGTCGTGGTGGAACAGATGCAGGCGCTTTACCTGCGCACGCGCCGCCAGCTCGGCGACCTGGCTGACGGACGAATGGCCCCAGTCGATCCTGGCGGCGTACTCGTCGTCCCGGTACGTGGTGTCGGTGATCAGCACATCGGCGCCGCGCACGAAGTTGGCGAGCTGCTCGACATAGCGCGGATTGCGCCGCGGATGATCGGCCGGGTAAAGCTCGTTGTCGGTGATGTAGCAGATCGTGCGGCCGCGCGCGCTCAGGCGATAGCCCAGGCAATAGCCGGGATGCGAGAGCAGCATGGTGTCGATGCGCACCGGGCCGAACTGCAGCGTCTCCTCGCGCAGGTCGCGGTAGACCAGGCGGGCGCCGAACTCGCGCACCGTCACCGGAAAATAGACGCTCTCCATCTGCGCGCTGATGGCGCGGTCGATGGTCAGGTCGCCCTGGTAGGGGCCGAAGATCTCGAACTGGTTGCCGCGCACATAGAGCGGCGCGAAGAACGGGATGGTGTTGATGTGGTCCCAGTGCGTATGCGAGATGAAGATGCGCGCCGACAGGCGGTGCTCGCCCGAGCCCATCAGCCGGTCCGACAGCCGCTTCATGCCGCTGCCGCAGTCGAAGATGGTGAGCGGCTCGCCGCCGACTTCCACGCTGACGCAGGGGGTGTTGCCGCCGTAGCGCACGTACCCCGGCCCCGGCGTCGGCAGCGTGCCGTGCACGCCCCAGTATTCGACCCGCACGTCGCTCGAAACGATGGCGTTGATCGACTGCGTCAGGGATTCGCGCTGGAAGGGCTTGGCGATGTAGCCGTCCGCGCCGAGCTCCCTCGCGCGCCGCCGGTCGAACTCGTAGGCCTTCGCCGACAGGACGATGATCTTCATCGCGGCGAGCTCCGGCCGCCGGCGCAGCTCGCGCGTGAGCTCGAAGCCGTCCATCTCCGGCATCATGATGTCGGTGATGACGCAGTCGGGCCGCGACAGCGGGATCTGCTTGAGCGCGGCGGTGCTGGAGAGCGACGTCTCGACCCGATGCCCGGCTTCCTCGAGCACCCGCCCGAGCAGCGCCAGCACTTCCGGATCGTCGTCGACGAGATAGAACTTCACTGGCGAACCAGCGTTGAAAGACCAAATGTTAGCAGGCAGAATCGTTATTGGGCGGAAGGGGGGACCATGGGACTGCTCGACGATCTCAAGCGCCAGGCTGACACGCTTCGCACGCAGAACAGCCTGCACCAGAGCCTGCGCGAGGAAAACCTGCGGGCCGTCGACGAAGCCATGCACCGCGCCTTCCAATATCTGCACGAGCTCTTCAACCAGCTGTCCGTGCTGCAGCCCGCCACGCCCACGGTGTACGCGTTGCCGGGCTTGGGCGAGATGCGCAACCTGCGCTATGCAGAATCGTTCATCGATGCGCGCAAGAAGAAAATCGGCGAGCGCGACGTCTACGACTACACCGACTTCTGGATCAAGTGGACGCATCCGCAGGTGCTCTCCGCCGAGCGCGTGATGCCCGCCGACATCGCCAAGACGCGCCAGCTCCTTTGGACCTCTAACGTCAAGTTCACCGAGGACGAGAAGAAAGCGCCCCACGGCCCGGTGCAGAGCGTGCGCTTCAACGTGCCCTGCGCCGTGACGGTCGCGTTCACGATGAGCGCCGACCACGACAAGCGGCGCGTGCTGTTCTACGGCAAGAACGCCTTGCGGCTCGGCAACGACGACTTCGCGGCGCCGGCCGACGAGCTCTCGGAGAGCATGCTGGAGGAACTGGCCAAGCTCCTGCTCGGCCAGCCGAACGAGTTCACCAGGCGCTACCGGACGGTACTGCCGCCTTCCTGAAGGAGAGGTTTGCTTGCCCCCCATTCCCCCGCTAGCGCCGGGCGCGGACCGCGCTGCCCGCGATGCGTATTTCCGCGCCAACGCCGCGGCGATCTACGATCGGCTGACGAACGGACGCACCGAATTCGTCCGCGTCGACGAGCTGTGCCGGCGGGGCGCGGAAGCGTTCCCGGGGCTTCTGCCGAGCGCCGCCGAGCTGGCCGATGAAGCTCCCAGGCTGCAGCGCGACAAGCGCGGGCTCGAGATCGACCAGGGCCTTTTCCTTTCGAGCGTGCTCGCCGACCCGATCGCCGGCATGCACCTTTGCCACGCCATGCTGCTTCCGCTGCCGGCGTCCAAGGCGCGCTTCGCCGACTTCGACCGGCACGGCGAGCTCGACCTCGGCACGGCGCATGTGCGGCGTGAAGGCAAGGCGGCGATCGTGACGATGCGCAATCCGCGCTTCCTCAACGCGGAGGACGAATCGACCCTCGAGCCGCTCGAGACCGCGATCGATATCGGGCTCCTCGATCCGAAGACGGATCTGTGCGTGCTGCGCGGCGGCCCGGTCACTCACAGCCGCCATGCCGGCAGGCGCCTGTTCGGCGCCGGAATCAATCTCACGCACCTCTATCACGGCCGCATTCGCTATCTGTGGTACCTCGTGCGCGACCTCGGGCTGGTCAACAAGATCTACCGCGGCATCGCGCACCCGGACATGTCGCCGGAGATCGACGCCATCGAGAAGCTGTGGATTGGCGCCCTCGAAGGCTTCGCCATCGGCGGCCATTGCCAGACGGTGCTGACGCTCGACTACGTCGTCGCCGCGCGGGACGCTTACCTGACCCTGCCCGCCCGCAAGGAAGGCATCATCCCCGGCGCGGCCAACCTGCGACTCAATCGTTTCGTCGGCGCACGCATCGCGCGCCAGGCCGTGATGGCGGAGCTGCGCATCGACTGCGACAGCGCGACGGGCCGGCTGATCTGCGACGAGATCGTCGAGCCGGCCGAGATGGACGCGGCGCTGGCGCGCATCGTGGAGAAGCTCACCGGCTCGGGCGTGGTCAGCGCCGCCGGCAACCGGCGCGCGTTCCGCATCAGCGAGGAACCGCTCGACAGCTTCCGCCGCTACATGTCAGTCTATGCCCGCGAGCAGGCGCACTGCCATTTCAGCCCGGCGCTGATCGCGAACCTGGAGAGGAACTGGAATGCTGCGTCACGACGCGCCTGAAACGATCCTGGTGCTGCATGGGCCGAACCTCAACCTCCTCGGCCGGCGCGAGCCGCAGATCTACGGCTCGCTCACGCTCGAGCAGATCAACGAGCGGCTGCGCACGCTCGCGGCAAAGATCCAGGTGAAGCTCACCATCGTGCAGTCCAACCACGAGGGCGTGCTGGTCGACACGATGCACAAGCACATCGACGAGGTGGCGGGCGCGCTCCTCAATCCGGCGGGCCTGACCCAGTTCGGCGTATCGCTGCACGACTGCATCAAGACCATGCCGTTTCCGGTGATCGAGGTGCACCTCTCCAATCGCCATGCGCGCGAGGAATGGCGCGGCCATTCGATCATCTCGCCCGCCGTGAGGGGAACGGTGGAGGGGCTCGGCTGGCGCTCCTACACGGCGGCGCTGCGCACGCTGGTCGAGATCATCCGCGAGCCCAAGAAGGCGTCCTCATGAGCCAGCGAAAGCTTACCCGCCAGGACCTGCGCGAAGCCGCAGAGAAATACAAGAACTGGGGCAAATGGGGCCCCGACGACGAGATCGGCACGCTCAACCACACGCAGCCGGAAGACATCGTCGCCGCGGCGAGGCTGGTGCGCAAAGGCAAGGTGATCTCGCTCGCGCTCAACTTCGACAACAACGGCCCGCAGGGCGCGAAGAGCAAGTATCCGGCCATGGGGCGCATCAATCCCGTGCACACGATGCTGCGCACCGGCACCGACGCGTACTCCGGCGTGCTCGACAAGCGCGGCATCCGGGCCGCCGACGACATGGTCGTGATGCCGCTGCAGTGCGGCACGCAATGGGACGGGCTCGGCCACGTCTTCTACGAGAACAACATGTGGAACGGCTACGACTGCCGCGAAGTGACCTCGGCGGGCGCGCAGAAGTGCGGCATCGAGAAGACGAAGAGCCGGATGGTCGGGCGCGGCGTATTTCTCGACGTGGCGCGCGCGAAGGGCCAGAAGTGGCTCGACGACGGTTACGCCATCACGTGCGCCGACCTCGACCGTACGGCCGAGATTCAAGGCGTGAAGCTGAAAAGAGGCGATTTCGTGATCGTGCGCACTGGCCAGATGGAAGCGAAGCTGGAAGCCGGGAGCTGGGACGGCTATCCGGGCGGCGATGCGCCGGGCTTCGGCTTCGAAACGCTGGAGTGGATCAGGCGCACCGAGCTCGCCGCGCTGGCGAGCGACACGTGGGGCTGCGAGGTGCGGCCGAACGAGTCCGAGCAGGGCATCAACCAGCCCTGGCACTGGATCACGATCCCGATCATGGGCATGACGATGGGCGAGATCTTCTACGTGAAGGACCTCGCCGAGGACTGCGCGGCGGACAAGGTCTACGAGTTCCTCTTCGTCGCGCCGGCGATCCCGATCACCGGTGCGGTGGGCTCGCCGACCAACCCCCTGGCGATCAAGTGAAGACCACCGGCGCCCAATGCCTGGCCGACATGCTCGGCGGCTACGGCGTCTCGCACGTGTTCATGGTGCCGGCGGTCCTGCGCCGAACCTTCGCCGAGATGGAGATGCGCACCTCGATCAGCCGCATCCATTGCCACGGCGAGAAGGCCGCCGCGTACATGGCCGACGGCTATGCGCGGGCCTCGGGCAAGCCCGGCATCTGCATGGCACAGGTGGTCGGCGCGCTGAACCTCGCCGCCGGGCTGCGCGACGCCTATCTCGCGCACTCGCCGGTGATCGCCTTCACCGGCGGCCGCGATCCGAAGACCAAGTTCCGCATGGTCTACCAGGAGATCGACGACGTGCCGGCCTTCGAGCCGGTGACGAAATGGAATGCGACAGTGGATGCGGTTGAGCGCTTTCCGGACATGGTGCGCCAGGCGTTCCGCGTCGCCACCTCCGGCGCGCCGGGGCCGGTGCACCTGCAGTTCCGCGGCAACGAAGGACAGATCGATCAGGAAGAAGCCGACCTCCAGCCGCTCGTGGAAGACCAGTTCGCGAAGCTTCCGCCTTACCGCCCGATTCCGGATCCTCAGGCACTGAAGGCGGCCCTGCAGTTCCTTCAACAAGCCGAAAAGCCGGTGATCGTCGCCGGCGGCGGCGTGCGTGCGTCTGGCGCCGCGGCGGAGCTCGTGCAGCTCGCCGAAGCGCTCGGCATTCCGGTCGCCACTTCGCTCAACGGCAAGGATTCGATTGCAGGCTCGCACCGCCTTTCGGTCGGCGTGGTCGGCAGCTATTCGCGCGAGAGCGCGAACCGCGTGGTGGCCGCCGCGGATCTCGTCTGCTTCATCGGCAGCTCTGCCGGTGGCATGACCACGCACGTCTGGACGGTGCCGAAGATCGGCGTGCCCGCCGTGCAGATCGACATCGAGCCGGAGACGATCGGGCGCAACTATCCGCTCAAGGCCGGCGTGCTGGCCGACGCCAAGGTCGCACTGGCGCAGATGCTGCAGATGGCCGACCGGTCCACGGCCGCGAAGCGAAAACCGTGGCTGGACCAGGTGGCGGGGATCTGCGCGGAATGGCGCGAGAAATATCGCGCGCAGCTCGAGTCCGATGCCGTGCCGATCCGTCCCGAGCGCATCTGCGGCGAGCTCTCGCGGCACGTGCCGGAGGATGCGATCGTGCTCTCCGACACCGGTCACGCCGGCATGTGGATGGGCGGCATGTACGACGTGCGCGGTCCGCGCCAGAGCTTCATGCGCAGCGCCGGCCATCTGGGCTGGGCGTTCCCCGCCGGTCTCGGCGCGAAATGCGGGGCGCCGAAGCGGCCGGTCGTGACGTTCACCGGCGATGCCGGCCTGTGGTATCACATCGGCGAGCTCGAGACGGCGGTGCGCTGGAACATCGCCGCCGTGACCGTGGTGAACAACAACGCGAGCGGCAACCAGTCGAAGCGCGGCTTCGACCGTGCCTATGGCGGCACGCAGACGCCGAAGGCGCGCGAGCTCTGGACCTACACCAAGGTGGACTTCGCGCGCCTGGCGAGCGACATCGGCGCGCTCGGCATCCGGGTCGAGCGCGCGGCCGACTTCGCACCGGCGCTGGCGAAGGCCCTCGCAAGCGGCAAGCCCGCGCTCGTCGACGTGGTCACGGATATCGATGCGATTGCCCCGCTCGCGGTAAGCTCCTAAGGGAGGAGGACATCCATGCCGGCCAAGAAGCTCCTGGCGCTATGCGCCATCGCGTTTTCCACCCTCGCCTGCGGGCAGTCGTATCCGTCGAAGCCGGTCCGCATGGCGGTCGCCTTCCCGCCCGCCGGGCCGGTGGACATCATCGCGCGGCTCATCGGACCGAAGCTGTCCGAAGCGCTCGGCCAGCCGGTGGTGGTCGAGAACAAGGTCGGCGCGAGCGGCAACGTCGCCACGGCGGAGGTCGCGAAGTCCGCCGCCGACGGCTACACGATCCTCGCGCATTCGTCGGCCTATGCGGTGAACCCTTCGCTCTTCTCGAACGCCGGCTACGACCCGATCAAGGATCTGGTGCCGGTGGCGATCGTCGCCTCGCAGGCGAATATCGTGCTCGTCAATTCCTCGTTCCCGGCGAAGACGCTCGAAGAGCTGCGCAAGCAGGTCGCATCCGGCAAGTACGCCTTTGCTTCGCCCGGCGCCGGCACCACGCCGCATCTCACCGGCGAGAATCTTTTCCATGTGCGCTGGAAAGCGGACATCACGCACGTGCCGTTCAAGGGCGCGGGGCCTGCGGTGACCGGACTGCTCTCCGGCGAGCCGCCGATCGGCTGCGTCGCCGGCTCCGGTCCGATGACGCACATCAAGTCAGGCAAGCTGCGCGCGCTCGCGGTGTCCTCCGCGAAGCGCCTGCCGCAGCTTCCCGATGTGCCGACGCTGGACGAGCTCGGTTACACCGGCATGGAGGACTACACCTGGGTCGGCCTCTTCGTGCCGGCCGCTACGCCGCACGAGATCACGCAGAAGCTGAACGAGGCGGTGCTGAAGGCGGTGCAGAGCCCGGATTTCAGGGCGCGGCTCGATGCGCTCGCTTTCGAGCCCACCGCCGCGCCGCTGCCGCAGACCGCCGATTACCTTCGCGGCGAGGTGGCGAAGTGGGCCCGCGTCGTGCGCGAGACCGGCGCCAAAGCGGAGTAGATCATTCGGCCTTGATGGCGGCGGCGCGCACCACCTTGGCGTAGCGCTCGTATTCGGCGCGCAGGAACGCGTCGAAAGCCTGTGGCGTGCCGGCGGCCGTATCCATGCCGTAGGTCTTGAACTTCGCCTGCACGGCCGGATTGCCGAGCGCCTTTACCAGCTCTGCGTTGAGGCGCGCGACGGCTGCCGCCGGCGTGGCCGCCGCCACCACCATGCCGGACCAGTTGTAGGCCTCGAGCTGCGCATAGCCTGCCTCCTTCATCGTCGGCACGTCGGGCAGGACGTCGGCGCGCTCGGCAGACGTGACGACGAGCGCCCGCAGCTTGCCGCCTTTCACCGCCTGCACGACCTCCGTCGTGTTGGCGTAGATCATCTGGATGTGCCCGCCGGTGACGGCGGTAAGCGCCGGCGCGCCGCCCTGGAAAGGCGCGTGCGTGAACTTGGCGTTCGTCGTGAGGTTGAAGAGCTCGCCCATCACGTGGTGCGTGGTCGCGATGCCCGGCGTGCCGTAGGCGATCGCACCCGGCTGCGCGCGGCCGAGGTCGATCAGCTCCTGCAGCGTGCGCGCCGGTACGGACGGATGCACCGCGATGGTCATCGGCATGTTCACGGTATGACCGACGGCGCGGAAGTCCTTCAGCGGGTGGAACGACATGCCCTGGCGCACGCTCGGATTGATGATGAAGCTCGGAAAGACGACGAACAGCGTGTAGCCGTCGTGCGGCGAGCGCAGCACCGCTTCCGCGCCGATGATCGTGCTGCCGCCCGGCCGGTTCTCGATCAGCATCGGCTGGCCGAGGCCCGCCGCCATCTGCTCGCCGAGGATGCGGCTGGTGATGTCCGCCGCGCCTCCCGGCGGGAACGGAACGATCACGCGCAGCGGCTTGGACGGAAACGGCTGCGCCTGGATGGTTGCGGCAAAGGCAGCAAGGAAAGCGATGCAGAGAAGGCGTTTCATTTATCCCTCAGTGGCCCGGCGTGCAGCCGTCGTCGAACACGATACGCCAGGCACCGGAGCTTTCCCGGCGCCAGGTCGAGTAGAAGCGGCCGAACACCTTGCCATCCGGGGAAGACACCGGCCCGGTCGAGGAGGCGAGCGTTCCCGAATCGATCACCGCCACGCGGTCCGGTCGCCACGAGAATGGCGCCTGAGGGCCGGTGTAGTAGCGCTGCCAGTAGTCGGCAATCGCCTTCCTGCCGCGCAGCTCGCCGCGGCCGCCGTTCAGGAACACGGCGTCTCCCGCGAGGAAGGAGATGAAGGCGGCGTGATCGCGCATCGCCATGGTGCGTGCGAATGCCAGCTCCGTCTCGGTCACCTGCCTCACCAGCGCGGGGTTGTCGGCGCGGCCGGCAATGCCCGCGCAGCCGGCCGCAAGAACCGGCAGCGCAAGGAGCGCGCGCCGACGGCCGCAGTTCATATCGGCTCTACCTGCAGCAGGAAATCGCGCACGATGGCGATCTGGTCGGCATGCAGCAGCGTCGGCGCGTGGCCGACGCCGCGGATTTCCCTCACCTGCGCCTTCGGCCCGCGGCGCGCCATCTGCGCCGCGGTCTCCCGCGACAGGAGATCGGACAGCTCGCCGCGCAGCACCAGCGTCGGGCAACGCACGGCGTCATACGTGCTCCAGAGATCGATGTCCTTCTCCGGCAGCGTGGCGCGATAGACCTCGCCGATGCGCGGGTCGTAATGCGGGCGCCAGCCGCCGTCCTCGTTCTTCCGCACCCACTTCTCGGTCAGCGCACGCCATTGCGCGTCGCTGTGGGGGCCGAAGGGCGCGGAAATCGTGCGCATATGCTTCTCCGCCGCCTCGATCGAGCCGAACCGCGGGAATTGGCCGACATAACCGGCAATGCGCTCGAGCGCGGCGTGCGCGATCAGCGGGCCGGCGTCGTTCAGCACCAGCTTCTTCACCGGCGTGCCGGCCAGCGCGGCGAGCGCCATGCCCACCAGGCCCCCGAGCGAAGTGCCGACCCAGCTCACCGATTCGGCATCGAGCCGCGCGATCAGGGTCACCATGTCGGAGAGATATTGCGGCGCTGCGTACAGCATCGGGTCGGCGAGGCGGTCGGACTCGCCACGCCCGGCGAGATCCGGACATACGACGCGGAACTGCCCGGCGAGTGCGCGACCGAGGTCGTCGAAATCACGCCCGGTGCGCAGCAGGCCATGCACGCAGACCAGCACCTCGCGATTGCGCGGGTCGCCCCACTCCACGTAGGCGATGCGATGCAGGCCCTTGGGCGAGGCGCATTGCACCGAGCGGCGGCGCGGACCGTGCTCCGCGGCAGCTAGCTCTGCTTCAGCCATTGCGAAGCGACTGCGGCTCGTACCTCGGCCGCCGCCGCATCCAGGGTCGAATAACGTTCACCTCGCCGCCGCAGCAGCGCCAGCTTTTCGGATTTGAGATTGGCGCCGCGCACGGGGTAGCCGTATTGCGCATAGCGGGCGCGTTCGGTGGCGGCCTCTTCCTCGTCGTACCAGATCCACTCGTCGACGAGCCGGAAGGCGACCTCTTCGAGCGCTTCGTCGGCCTCGTCGGGCGAGACCACTTTCATGCCCGCGGCGTCGTAGCGGAAATAGGTGTGCCGGTCTGCCGTCACGGCGTAGCCGATCCACTCGCTGCCGCGGCGCTGGCAGATCAGCGCGAGCTCGAGGCGCCCTTCTTCCGCCGTCGCCACGTCGACGCCTTCCTGTTGCGGCGCGCCGCGATCGTCTTCGACGACACGGCCATTCTCGATGACGGCGCGGCCGTGAACGCCATCATGGTCCCATTGCGCCTCGACGCGCAGCTCCGGAAACTCCGCCGAAGCCGCGGTGAGCGCCGGAAACGGGATGCCTTTCTTCGGCTGGAAGCGGTATTCGAGCAAGCCGGGCTGGTGGTGCTCGCTGTAATCCTCGGCATCGGGATCGCGCACGAGCAGAAAGCGCAGGCGCTCGCGAAAATCGGCGAGCCGCCCGGCGCCTGTGATTCGCACCACCGCAGTAAACATCGAACTCATTGTAGCCAATAGCGCGCGCGCGTCTGGCGTGCTGTCTCGAACGTCAGCGCCGCGAGCCTGAGCGAAATCGCGCCATCGCGATCGGTGCGCAACACGGCGATCTTCTCTTCCTCGTAGCGCCTCAGCACCTC